>NZ_LZLE01000306.1 GCF_001673155.1 Mycobacterium sp. 1423905.2
ACCCAACGTCGGCGTCTTCTTGCACAGCGTCACCCCGGGCAAAGGAGCGGAGTTCGTCGCCGCGCAGCGAGACCTGACCACTGTCAGCTCGACTTTCCCAGGCTATGACGGAACGACCGTCTTTCCCGCCGACTCCTCCGGCCAGTGGATGTCGGTCTTACGTTTCCGCACCGCCGCACAACTCGCCAGATGGATCAGGTCGCGCGAGCGCGAGCAAGCGCTGCCACGCCTGCGCGACGAACTCAACGGTGACTTCGCCGAATTGCCGCGTAGCGCCCCATTCGGATCGACGGTCCGCATCGCCGACGGGCAGCCGAAAATCACCCCGGCCTGGAAGACCGCGATGCTCGTGGTTTTGTGCTTGTACCCGACCGTGATCCTGCTGTCGAAGTGGCTCGCTCCCGCGCTCGACAGGTTGGGTGTCGCGACAGCGATAGCCGTCTTCGTAGGCAACGTCATCAGCGTCGTGCTGCTGCAATGGGTACTGGTGCCGGCGGCCTCTCGACCGTTCCGGCGCTGGCTCGACCCCATCGACGGGGCGTCGGCGCGCGCCGGCGCGGCCGGAGCTGCGGTAGTCGTCGCCGGCTACACCGCGTTGGTGTTGTTCTTCACCTGGCTTGGCTGAGCGGTTTTCAACGTGCCGTCAGTATTGAATGCAGCTCGGTGAGCGACCACGGTTCGTTGTCCCGGTGGTCGCGGTATGCCAGCACACGCGGTGTGGGCCGGTCGAAGCTGCCGACGAAACCGCCTGCTGCAACGTAGATTTCACCGGTCACTTCGCGCGCTAAGTCACTTGCCAGGTAGGCGTACAGCGGTGCCACGAACGCCGCAGGCGCGGCATCCAGCGAGGCCCGCATGGTCAACTCGTCCAGTAAGCCCCGGCGGTGCAGGTCGGTGATGTGCTCCTCGTAAGCAGGGCCGGTGGACAACCGCGTTCTGGCGCCGGGGCAGATCACGTTGGCCCGCACACCGGAGGCTCTGAGCTCCGCGGCGATGGCCATCGTCAGCCCGTTGACGGCGCCTTTGCCTGCGGGGTATCCGGTGCCGCCGTAATCACCGAGAAACGCCACCGAACTGGTGTTGACGATGGCGCCGCGGCCCTGTGCGGCCATTACCCGCGCCGCGACGCGGCAGGTGTGAAAAACGGTGCCGAGGTGGGCTTTGATCAGCGAGTCGAAGTCGGCCGGTGTGATGTCGAGGATCGACGAGTGGGCGGGCTCCGCGACGCCCGCGCAGTTGATGAGGATGTCCAGGCGGCCGTATTCGGCCAGACACTTCTCGACGAGCGCGGTGGCGACGCGCTCGCTGTCGGCGGCTCCGGCCAGTCCGGTGGCTCGACGGCCGGACGCCTGCCACGCCGCCACTGTCTGTTGCACTCGATCGGCATCGCGTCCGTTGACCAACACACCGGCGCCGAGTTGACCGAGTAGGTCGGCCACCGCCCATCCGATGCCGCGGCTGCCGCCCACCACCACCGCGCCTTGCCCCGCTAACAGGCCTTGACTGCTCAATCGCTTCCTTGTCGAAAAGTGGATGCCGGACAACGCTATCCGGACAACGCTATTAGGTCAGGCGCGCACCGGTGGCCGTGGCCACCACAGCCAGCGCCCCAGCATGGCCATCAATGCCGGTAACACGAAGGCACGCGTCACCAGGGTGTTCAGCAAGAGACCGAGGCCGACGGTGACGCCGATCTGCGCGACGCTGAGCACGCTGCTCAACGCCAGCCCGAACATCGGCAGCCCGATGACGATCCCGGCGGTGGTAACCACCGCGCCGGCAGCGGCAAAGGCTCTGATGATGCTGGTACGGGGCCCGGCGGGCGCCTCTTCCCGGATACGCAAGGCGAAGAGCAGGTTGCCCGCCGACCCCATGGACACCAGCAACACGAACGCGATCGGCGGTACCGACCAATGCAATGCATAACCGAAGACGCGTTGCCAGATCAACACGCTGGCACCGAGGGCACCGACATACGAAGCGGCGATGGTGCCTGTGACGATCAGACCCGCGAGCGGACTGCGCAGCAATAGCGCCGCGATCGCCAAAATCACTGCCAGGGTGATGACGACCAGCAAGGTCAGGTCACCGCCGATCAGAGTCTGCAGGTCACGCGTCGCCGGTCCCACACCTGTCAGTTCCACACTGGTGGGTTTGAGGGTGCCGTCTTTCGTCGCGTCGGCGATCGCGCTCCGGATGGCGCCGGCCCGTTGGGCTCCGTCACTGCCCCATTCGTGTCCGTCACCGAAGACCAGCAGGCGCGTCGCCTGTCCATTAGGTGAGAAGAAGCCGTCCAGCGCGACCTGCATGTTGGGGTCGGTGAGGATCTTCCGGGAGGCATAGAGGTCGATGCCGGGGCGGCTCCGCGAGACGGCGGCGAGTTCGCGTAACCGGTCGGGCAGCTGTTGTATCGGTGTCGCGCCGGGATTGTCTATGGCCTGTCTGAGGCTGGTCGCCGAACCCCTGACCGCGGACACCTGCATGTTGACTCCGCCGAAGGCGGTGGGTAGGCCGGCCGGTCCGGACGCCGCATCGGCGATTCCCTTCCCCAGTTGGTCTCCGGAATCTGCCAACGTGGTAGCCCGGTCGACCACAGTGTTGGACCATTGCACCGCATCCTGGGCGGCCGAACAGACCGGCGTGGTCGGACAGTCAGGGATCGCCGACACGAAACTGCGCAAGGGGTCGAAGATGTCAGACACATCGGCGGCGCGGGCGCGGATCTTGTCGATCGACACCTGCATGAGATGGACGGCCAGACTCGCCTGGCCGATGCCGTAGGCCCCCTGTTGCACGCTGTTCTGCAACAGGTCCAGGGCGGTCGTCATGTCACCGCCCGCGGCCCCGAGGTTGGTGAAGGTCGCATCCCGCGCTGACAGTCGATCGGAGAATTCGTCGAGTCGATCGCCGAGGTTTCCCGCTGACGCCGTCATCGCTGCCTGCTTGGACACCAGCCCATTGGGATGACTTGCGGACTGGACCATGCGCACGCCGGTGACACCCATGACGGCGCCGGTAATACGTTCGATGGCGGTGAGCCCGGCGGGGTTACGCAAGTCGTGATCGGTCTGAATCGTGACGACTTCCGGCAGTAGCTGGTTAGCGCCGAAGTGGCGGTTCACCGCTTGGTAGCCCCGGTTCGACTCTGCCCGAGGGGCGGTGGCTGCGGTTTCGTCCCATCCGATCGGCACGCCGGGCCCGGAGACGGTGAGAACGAAGATCAACACTCCGCAGGCCACCAGGATCGGCGCCGGCCATCGGGCGACCTGAATACCGATGCGCCGCCACCGCACCCGTAGATTCCTGCGGCGGGGTGGCTTCGCCCAGTTGGCGCGGCTTGCCAGCGCGATGAGCGCAGGGGTCAACGTGAGTGCCGCCAAGCCGACCGCCAGCACGCCGATCGAGCACAGAACTCCCGTCGTCGCGAAGATGCCGATGCGAGCCAGGTTCAGCCATCCCACCGCGCCCAGCGGCGCCACCACCATCAACGTTGAGCCGATGATTGCCGGCGCCACCCCTCGGTAGGCATCGACCAGCGCTTCCTCCGGCGAGAGTTCTTCCCGACGTCGCTCGTGGTACCGCCCGATCATGGAAATGGCGAAGCCGGTGCCCGCCCCCACCACGACTGCCACACTCAAGCCGAGGGAGAACAGCGAGACGCCGATGACCTCATGATCGACGAGCACCGACACAATCGGCTTGACCACGGCCAACGCGACCAGAACCGACGTCAAAGGCACCAACGCGCTGACCAGCGACCGATACAAGACCAGCAACAGCACCAGCAGCACCGCGAGCGTCGTTGCGGTGATCAGTTGGATCTGTCTGTCGAAAGCGGCGAATTCGTCGGTGACGGTGGCACCAGGACCGGTGATGAAAACTTGCAGACCGTCGGGCGGATGCAGCTGCGCCACGGTTGCCCGCGCAGCCGTGACCGACTCAGTAGCTTGTGACGTGCCGACCATGCCGGCAAGCAACATGCTGGCCGTCACGACATGATGGTCGTCGCTGAGCACCGCGTCCGCAGTGGCCGGGATCGACCACCAGTCCGAGACAGTGACCACATGTCTCGGGTCGGCGCGCAAGGTCGCGATCGCGCGGTCATAAAAGGCGCGGTCACGGGCAGTCAACGCTCCATTGCGCTCCAAGACCAAGTAGCCGATGTTGTCACCGGCGGCTTCGTGGAAAGCGGCTGCCGAACGTTGCACGGCAAGCGAAGTGGGGGTCCCGTAGGGCGAGAAGGGTTGGTCTTCGACGCTGATCAGCTGTTCGAGCGGCGGAGCCAAGCTATTGCCCAGGACCGCCGCAAGCACCCACGCACCGATGAAGATGAGCGGAAACCGGTGAATGATCCGTGCAATCACCGCATCCGCCTTCGCCGCGTCGGGCGGTCAGCCGTCACGCCGCTGGCCATTGGACCGGTACCTCACCCTCGCCTGTCTGCCCTGGCTCTAGCCATCGCCGGGCGGGCTAATTCAACCACCTCACCACGTGGATCGGTCATTGTTTTCCTCTGGACTCGCTTCAACAGCGGTTCACCCGCATTCCTCCCCCGACCCCGGTCATGAAAATCGTGGGCTTCATCTGGCGACGCGTGTTGGCGTTCGACCGGCTAGGTGCATGCATTCCTCAGCTGATACAGGTGTGGCTCCTCGAATTATTCTTCGGGCTGCCGCTGACATTCTTCATCGGCAAGATTATCGACGTCCACGGCGCGTTCGGTGTTCCCGGCACCGGAGGACCGATCGGCGGTGTGTTCTGGGGAGCCCTGGTGGTAGCCGTGGTTTTCGGCGCCTGGTTCGTGCGGTCACTGGTGACCCCGCGGGTGGTCAGCGGGTCGTGGATAACGCCGTACATGCCGAGGTCGGAACGCTGACCGTATCCGGCAGCAATCGGGCGTGGACAATCACTTCCCCTATTTAACCCCCTACTTGACCAGCCATCCGTCCTACGCGCTGCTGCTGTTGGTGACCACGCTGATTCCGGCGGTGATGCTTGCCGCGACCATCAATCACGGTGATAGCACCTTCTAGGTGTGTGGGACCGTCGGGTTGGCGATCCTCGCCTGCATGGCCGTCGCACGCGTATTGTGTTGGTACGCACTGAAGTTGGGACGCCGCCGACTTGACGAGCAATTGGCCGGGTCGGGCCGCGCCGCTTAGCGTGGGGGATGGCGTGGCAGCCGGGGCTGGTCCTGGTGGCGATGGTGTATGCGATCGTCTGCATCCCGTCGGGTGTCATGTGGGTCAAAGAAAAACGCGCCATCGCAGCATTGGCACCGGGTAGAACCGGCCGTGGCGGAAATAACTACGCCAGGTGGGGGCGTGCCGGTGGCGTTGCCGTCCGGCGGTGAGGCGCTCCTGCTCGCGGAGACCCTGGCGGTGCCGACTTCAACGCGACCATGGCCCACGTTCGCAATGGCGCCCTAGCCGCCACCGGCAGAATCGCTGATCACTTCACCCGAACCAGCGCACTACGGCTTCGACGAACGCGCCTTCCCCGCGCCATCCGCCGACGGCAGGGTGATGCTGTTGCTCTCCACTCCGTAATCCTCACCCCACCGCCTATCCCGTCGGCCGCGCCTCAGTGCCTCACCGCAACTCCACATCGACACCCCGATGAGAACGACATCCTTCAGCAGGAATTGGCCGGGCATCCCCGACAGCACCGGGACCCCGGCGGCATGAGTTGCGATGACACCGGGCGTCGTGAACAGAAAGCTCAGTGTGCCGAGGAACAGGACGATGGCCATCGCGCTCCCGAACGCACACAGCCGTGCCGAGAACGGTAGCGCCGCAATGAGAATCGCGGCGACGATCTCCAACGTGCCAAGGGTGCGAGCGACCGTCGACACGCTCGCCACGTCGTACACCCAGCTCATCAGGGGACTGTGTTCGATCAGCACGCGGCTTTCCATCTTGACGTACTTGCCGAATCCGATCCATGCCAAGACCAGCACCAATCCGTATCGGCTCACCAGTTGCCCACTGGTGACCAGCCGATCGGCAATGGTTGCGTTCGGTGATGCACCTTTTACCCTAGTCAAAATCGCTCCTCTTCAACCCAACCGGCGGGAAGTTCCCACCGGTCACGAGCGAAACAGCCGCAAAGTTCAACTCGTCCCACGACCGCTGCTCAAATCGACCGGACGGTGGGGCTAAGTGTCGTACCGTGCAACTACTTGTCCTGCGGCGTGTCGAGAGACCGGAAGGTGGCGCAATGAAAGTTGCAGTCGCGGTGAGCATGTCCCTGACTGCCTTGCTGATCGCCGGCGGCTGCAGCAGCACCACCGGCCAACAAAGCGGCAGTCGGTCGACAGGGTCGGCAACACAGTCCTCGGCTCCGGCACCGTCGAGTCCGCCCCCGCCGGCGGGAAAAATGACCACTCGCTACGAGGCTGGGAACACCCCCGAAGCGCAGCGGGGCCGCCAGATCATGACCGACGCCAAGCTGTTGGAGACCGTGGCGCAGCAAGTCAACGACACCTTGAACCTGCCTTACGACCTGACCGCGGTCGGCAAGCAATGCGGTGAGGCCAACGACTACTGGGATCCCAATGTCAACGAAATACAGCTGTGCTACGAGGACATTCAGGAAAGCGAACAACGGTTCGCCAACAGCGGCAATACAGATTCGGTACAGGCGGCCGTCGATGCGACAATCTCGGGGTTCTACCACGAACTCGGTCACGCCACCCTCGCCGTGTATCAGCTGGCTTTCACCGGTCGCGAGGAAGATGTCGCCGACCAACTCTCCGCTTTCATGCTGCTCACCCCCGGAGCCGACGGCAAGCCGTATCCGAATGGGGTGCGAATCGCGACCGACACCGCGCAGGATTGGAAATTGAGCGCCAAAGAAGCCGGCGACGCCAATGATCTGCCCTTCTGGGATGGCCACTCCATGGACATCACCCGCATGTACAACTGGGAGTGCTGGATTTACGGATCTGATCCGGTGGCCAACGCCAATATCGTGACTTCCGGCGACCTACCCGAAGACCGGGCGGGCAACTGTGAAGATGAATTCCAGAACATGTCCCGCGCTTGGCATCAGATGCTGGGGCCTCATCTCAAGAAGCCCAGTTAGCCTGCGCCTGAGCAGAGTTCACGCACTGTTCAGGCAACCGTCGGACCAGGATCGTTGACCGCACATGCGGGCGGGTTTCCCTCACCGTATGCGAGTCGTTCAGGTCGCCAACTTCTATGGTCCTCGCTCCGGCGGCTTGCGTACTGCCGTGGACCGCCTTGGTGCGGAATACTGCGCGAGCGGCCATGAGGTCTTTCTCGTCGTCCCTGGCTCACACGCCGCGAGCGGCCGCCTCCCCACCGGAGTCGTCCGGATCACCGTGCCCGCCGCTCAGCTCCCGTTCACCGGCGGGTACCGCGCCATCATGCCCGGGCCAGTCCGTGCCCTGCTGGGATCGCTGCGGCCGGACGCCTTGGAGGTTTCGGATCGGTTGACTCTGCGATCGCTGGGCCGGTGGGGCCGCGACCACGGCGCAACCACCGTGATGATCTCCCATGAACGCCTGGATCGCCTTGCCGGACAGATACTTCCACGGCGCGCCGCCCAGCGCGTCGCCGACTTCGCCAATCGGCGCACCGCAGCCGATTACGACACCGTTGTATGCACCACCCGCTTTGCCCGCGAAGAATTCGACCGTATCGGTGCCACCAACACCGTCACCGTGCCATTGGGAGTCGACTTGCAAACCTTCCACCCGCGTTGGCGTTCTGCGCGGGTGCGGCAGCGCTTCGCCGATCCGGCTCAGATCTTGCTCGTCCATTGCGGACGTCTGTCGGTGGAAAAGCATGCCCACCGCAGCATCGACGCGGTGGCCGCACTGTGTGACTTCGGCGTCGATGCTCGGCTGGTCATTGTTGGAGAAGGACCGTTGCGGTCCAGGCTGGAACGGCAGGCGGCGCGACTGCCCATCGCCTTCACCGGTTTCATCTCCAATAGGCAGACGGTCGCCCGGCTGCTGGCGTCCGCGGACGTTGCCCTGGCGCCGGGACCGCACGAAACCTTCGGTCTGGCCGCACTCGAATCGCTGGCCTGTGGCACGCCGGCCGTCGTATCGCGCACATCCGCCTTAGGTGAGATCGTGACTGCTGACAGCGGCGCACTGGCCGATAACGATCCGACGGCTATCGCACACGCGGTGCGCACCATCGTCAGCCGACCCGAGGATCACCGGCGTGTTCACGCGCGCCGCCGAGCTGAGATGTTCACCTGGCAGCGCGCCGCGGCAGGCATGCTGACCACGCTGGGCACCGCGCAATAACGCTCAGACGCCGGAACTGCCTTCCCCGAGCAGTTCCGGGTACGCCTGAAACGGATCTTGGTGTGGTTGTCGACCGGTGTCGAGCCTGGTCAGGATCCGCCTAGGCTGCAGGATTCGATCAACGCCGGTTCGTAAGTCGCCGCACCGCATTCGCATTCCCAACAGATGTGTGGGCCGCACGAGCACGCAATCGTCGCGACGATCATGTGTCCCGGCAGCAGCCAGTGGCCCCGCGTGCAACGTTGCGGCGGCCTGTCCATCCATTGCTCGCGCGTCAGCTGCGCCAGCTCGCCAACATCAAGACTCACGCGCAACACCGTCCCATCCCCGGCGCGCCGAAATCCAGGGCACGGTACGAATCGTTACCCAATGTTGCCGCTTGTTGACCGTGTCGTTGCGCCCAAAAGCGTTGACGAAGAATGTAACTCGCGGACATGGCTATCGTGGAGACCATGGCAGAAGACCTGGCGTTGGGTGACCAACGTTTCGTATCGTTGACCACCTTCAAACGCAACGGCGAGGGCGTTGCCACGCCGATGTGGATCGGACGAGACGGTGACGACGTATTCGTGTGGACGCCGTTGGACAGTTGGAAAGTCAAGCGAGCCCGCAACAATCCACGGGTTCTGTTGGCGCCTAGCAACCGGTTCGGCAAGGTGCGTGACGACGTGGTGCCCGTGGAGGGCACCGCTCGGGTGATCACCGACCCGGTGACGGTGCAACGCCTACAGGCGGTGATCCGCCGAAAATACGGCCTCGGATACCGCGTGGTGCGACTGTTGGAAACCATCTTCGGCCGGGGCCGAGGACAGCGCGCCGCCCTCCTCATCACGACAGCGAACCACCAGACCACCTAAATAAACTGCTTGATTTAACCCGTGCCGCGGTGTTCACTGAGACGGTGACCTCGGCGCGGGCGGTGCGCACTGACCGGTCGACAGGAACCCGCGAGGCCATCCTGTCCGCCGCCGAACGCCTATTCGCCGAGCGCGGCATGTATGCGGTCTCCAACCGCCAGATCAGTGAGGCTGCCGGGCAAGGTAATAACGCGGCAGCCTGTTATCACTTCGGCACTCGCACCGAACTGCTGCGGGCCATAGAGAGCAAGCACCGAAATTCCATCGAAGACCTGCGTGCGCAGATGCTCGCCGACATCGAGGACTCGGCCGAGCTTCGCGACTGGGTCGGCACGCTGGTGCGGCCACTGACCGATCACCTGGCCGCTCTGGGAACGCCCAGTTGGTATGCACGATTCGCGGCCCAAGCAATGGCCGACCCGACCTACCGTCACGTCGTCACGAAAGACGCCCTCACCTCACCCCGCCTCGTTCGGGCCATCGACGGCATAAATCGTTGTCTGCCAGACCTTCCCAAGCGGGTGCGCGCAGAACGCATGGTCATGGCCCGAAATCTGTTGATGCATACCTGTGCCGAACACGAAGGCGGGCTGGCCGAGCACGGTCCGAGCGCACGTTCGAGTTGGCCGGTTGCCGGGGAAGGCTTGATCGACGCGATCGTCGGGTTGTGGCGCGCGCCGGTCCATGTCAGTCCGGCGGTCGGCTAGCAGCCCGGGACAGTCAAACCAAGCAAGGAGCACCATGACCGACATCTCGACGGACCCAACCACCGATATCCCCGAGTTTCCGATGACCCGCACACCGGGTTGCCCGTTTGCTCCGCCGCAGAAGTCGTTGGCGCTCAACGCCGATCGGCAATTGAGCCGGGTCCGGATCTGGGATGGCAGCACGCCGTGGCTGATCACCGGGTATGAAGCGATCCGTGCACTGTTCAGCGATGCGCGGGCCAGTGTCGATGACCGGTTACCGGGTTACCCGCACTGGAACGAGGGAATGTTGGCGACGGTTCACACCCGACCGCGTTCGGTGTTCACCTCCGATGCCGAGGAACACACCCGTTTTCGCCGCATGTTGTCGAAGCCTTTCACCTTCCGGCGCGTCGAGGCACTGCGGCCGGCGGTGCAGAAGATCACCGACGATCACATCGACGCGCTGCTTGCCGGGCCGCAACCGGGTGACATCGTCAGCAAGCTGGCGTTACCGGTTCCCTCGCTGGTGATCAGCCAACTGCTGGGCGTGCCGTATGAGGACGCGGACTTCTTTCAGCAGCAGGCGCACCGCGGCATGGGTCGCTATGCCACCGCAGAGGACACCGCACAGGGCGCGGCATCGTTGGCCAAGTACCTGGCCAACTTGGTTCGGGCCAAAAGAACCGACCCTTCTGAAGACCTGGTGTCGGACTTGGCCGAACGAGTCAATGCCGATGAGCTCAGTGTGCGCGAAGCGGCACAGTTGGCCACCGGCGTGTTGATCGCCGGGCATGAAACGACCGCCAACATGATCAGTCTGAGCGTCGCCGCGCTGCTCGAACATCCCGACCAGATGGCGTTATTGCGCGAGGAAGACGACCCCCAGGCCGTCGCGACAGCAGTCGAAGAGCTGATGCGTTACCTCAGCATCATCCAGACCGGGCAACGACGCATCGCCCTAGAAGATATCGAGGTTGCCGGGGAGACCATTCGGGCAGGTGAAGGCATCATTCTCGATGTAGCACCGGCGAATTGGGACACCCGACAGTTCCCGGAACCAGACCGGTTGGACTTGCGCCGCGATGACGGCCCTCATGTCGGATTCGGTTACGGTCGTCACCAATGTGTCGGTCAGCAGCTGGCTCGAATGGAATTGCAGATCGTCCTGCCGACTTTGTTGCGCCGCGTCCCGACCCTGCGGTTGGCGGTGCCCCTCGAGGAGGTTCCGTTCAAACACGATTCGCTCGCCTACGGCGTATACGAACTGCCCGTCACATGGTGACCGGCGCGCTCACCGCGCGTGGTGTGGAGTTCGACATTCCCGACGAACCGGATTGGGCCCGCATGCGCGCCGAGACGGGCGCCCGACTTCGCACCGCCATGGCCGAACACGGGGTCGACGCGCTGATTCTGTTGATGAACGGTCACGTGGTCTACGCGACCGGGGCGAGCTGGCCCCTGCTGGACGCCGGTTTGTCTCACGCGGAACGTCCGGTGGCCGTCGTACTGGCCGACGACGAGCATCCCCACCTTTTCATGCCGCTGCGTAGTGGAGCTTCCGCAGCACCGCCACCGGCGCCGGAAGACCATGTGCATGAGCCGGTATACCTCGAATTCGACTCGGGCGTAGCTCAATTCGCTCGCGTGTTGGCCGGGTTGCTGCCGCCGGGCGCTACCGTGGCGGTGGACGAGATGACCGGCGCCATGCGGCGTGCCATGAGCACGCTGTTTCCGTCGGGCGTGCCGTCGGATGCGGCGGCGGTGGTCGGCGCGGCGCAATTGATCAAGACCCGCGACGAGATTTCCTGTTTGCGTCGAGCTTGCCGGATCACCGAGCAGGCCATGGCGGAGGTACAGACGGCGGTGGTGCCGGGCGTCCGCCAGATCGACCTTTCGGCAACGTTGGTGCGCCGCGCGTTCGAGCTGGGCGCCACCGCGAACATGCTGGAAGCGATCTGGCAAGTCATGCCCAGTTCCCGGGCGGCTGGTGTCTGGACGACGCACGGCGACCTGGCGTTGCCGCTGCTGCCCACCGATCGGGAACTGCGCTCCGGCGATGTGCTGTGGACCGATATCAGCTTCAGCTACGCCGGCTACTGCTCGGACTTCGGCAGGACGTGGCTGGTCGGCCAAAAACCCTCAGCCCAGCAGCACGACCAATTCCATCAGTGGCGTGCCATCCTCGACGCGACCCTTGCCGTCACGAAAGCCGGTGCCACGTGCGGCGATTTGGCTCGCGCAGCGATCGCCGCCAACGCAGGCCGCAAACCGTGGCTGCCGCATTTCTACCTGGGTCACGGCATCGGCACCTACCCCGCCGAAGCCCCGATGATCGGCACCGATCTCGGGGCAGAATACGACGACAACTTCGTCTTCTCCCCCGGCATGTTGCTGGTGTTGGAACCAGTCGTGTGGCAGGACGGGACGGGAGGCTATCGCAGCGAGGAAATCGTGGTCATCACCGACGACGGTTTCACCCCGATCACCAACTACCCTTATCAGCCGTATGGCGACTGACGTCTTACCTGATCCACCCGCCTTACGAGTGGGTCGACGAGAGCGAGCGTTGGCTCAGATGGCGGCTCACGACCTGGACGTCTTGGTGCTCGGAAGACAAGCGAATGTCCGGTATGTCACTGGCGCACCGCAGCTTTGGATCGCCGGAACCCGGCCGTTCGGACCGGTCTGTGTGGTGATCCGTGCCACCGGTGACATCTACCTCAACACCACCGACGACGAAGGGGTTCCCGCGGAGATCGGTCACGACCACCTCTACGGATTGGCGTGGAATCCGATGACCCTGATCGATGTGCTGAAGAACATCGACGGCGCCGCCGCGGCACGCCGGGTGGGCACCGACGCCATCACGCCTACCTTCGCGGCCTTGCTGCCGCGAGCATTCCCGCGCGCGGAGATCGTCGACGGTGAACTGGCGATGCGCGCGGCGCGGCGCATCAAGACACCCGACGAGATCGCAGCGATGGGCCCGGCGGTACGGATCGCCCAAGGCGGATTGGTCGCCGGCTTGGGCGAATTGCGACCCGGAATCTCTCAGCAGACGCTCGCGGGCGCGGTGCTGGAGGCCATGGCCGCCGGCGGAGTCAGTACACCGGCAACCCAGGACGCCGCGTGGGTCACCTCAACCGAACACCCGTGGCAACGCGCTGATCGAGAAGTCCGGGACGGCGACTTGGTCGCGTTCGCGGCGGGCGCGCTAGCCGGCGGTTATGTCAGCGAAGTAGGCCGCACCTTCCCGGCCGGTCGGGTCACCGATTACCAGGACGTGCGGCAGCTCTTCCAGCGGTCAGATGCTCTGTACCGCAACATGATCGCGGCATGTCGTGCTGGTGCTCCGATCAGCGAGTTCCTGGCCGCTTATGACCGTGCCGGCGAGCCGGTGCCGCCGATGCCGATTGCGCACGGTCTAGGCTTGGGCTTCGATCCTCCGGTGGTTTCCCAAGCGCTCGTCGCCGCAGGAGAAGACGATCACCTGGAGGCCGGTATGGTGCTCGCTATTTCGGGATACGTGTGGCACGCGGGAATCGGTACGGTTTTTCGTCGAGACACGGTTCACATCACCCCAGATGGCGCGAAATTGCTTACCCCGCATCCAGTCTGGCCGGATTAGGCGACCCGTCTCCTTCGGCCAGCGCGAGATCCAGCAGGTCACCCGGGCGGTATCTCGCCCACAGGTTGAGCACATTCGACAGCATCTGCAGTGGGGCGCGTAGGCTCTCGTCGTCTTGGATTCGCGGGTCGTCGCGCCGCTGCGGCATGTCGGCGCCGAACCGTCTACTCAGCAACGCCGGTACGTCAAACAGCCACGCGACGCCCATGGTGGCCGCATACAGCACGGTGTGCCGGCGGACCCGGTCGGTGTCCAATGGCGGACCGCCATAGCGACGCATTTCGGCAACGAACAGCTGAAGAAGTTGGTCCAGGTGGCCATCCCACAGGTCGGCTTCGGCGCCGGACAGGGCTCCCCAGATCGCCATGCCTACGTTCATCTGGCTGACGCAGCCCCAATCCATCAGGCCGCACTGGAGCACGCCGTCGCGGTCGCGCCAGAACCAGGCGTTGTCGACGTTGGCGTTCCAATGGCACAGAGCGATGTAGTCGGCGTCGGCGCCCAGTTCGCGCAGCACTGTGTCGTGGTGGGCGGCGAAGCGTGGTGCCTGCGTACTGAGTGCAGGTAAGAACTCATGCGGAGCCACGTTCTCGCACAGGAGCATTGGATGGTTGTCGACGAACTCGGCCAGCTCGGCCAATCGTCGGTCCAGTCGACGCGCGGACGAAGGGGCTCGGTCCCCGACCGTCGCCGCCGCGACGTTCAGCGGAAACTGGGCGCCAAGGGCGGCGGGCAGGTGCCCCGAGCGGTGAGCTCCGGCCAGCCGGCCCAACGCAGTCAGCACCGCACGATAGTGGGCAACGGGTTGCGGCATCTGGTAGTCGAGGCACTTGGCATAGTGCGGCTCGATACCGTTGTCTCCGAAGGTGATGCGCTCGGTGATCAACAGCCCGGTTGCGGTTGCCCGATGGTAGTCGCCGAAGAGCACGGTGGGAACGACGATGGGAAACCCAGGAGCGCGGGACAATTCGGCGAACCGCACCTCCGGTTCCATCTGCGTGCGACCTAGGTCCCGGACAGGATTGTCAAAGTCGCGGGAGAATTTGACGAACAACTCGGTGGGCGCCTTGGTATCAACGTTGCGATAGCGCACCGACAGAGTGGCTTTGCGTCCCGTGCTGCCGCCGGCGACCTCACCGAATCGGGTGATGTGTGTGACGGCGTCGTCTGGGGCGAGCGTCCCCGCGGCCCAGAAAGCGCGGGTCAGGAACTCGGGCCCTGCGGCACGCAACGTGACCGGATCGGCCGGAATCGGTTGCCCTAGCTGGTCGCCGGTCACCCATCGCTGCCCGCCGCGCGGCGCGGTCACCAGGTCTGTTCGGCGGCGCGCACCAACATGTGGTTGACGGCCACGCGCCGGTCGCGGGTCACCATGAACAGGACCGCATCCGCGATATCCTCCGGACGCATCTTCACCATGCCGGCAGTCTGGCGCTCGAACGCTTCGCGCGACGGTGCGGCCAAGTGGCTGAAAATCTCCGTGTCCACCGTTCCGGGTCCCACCACACCGACCCGCACGCGTTTGCCGAGCACCTCTTGACGAAGGCCCTCACTGAACGCGTTGACACCGAATTTGGTCAGCGAGTAGACCGCGGTGTTAGGTCTGGCCACCCACCCGGCGGTGGAACTGATGGTCACCAGATCGGCGACCCCTCGAGGAGAATCCGTGGCGGCCTCGATGAGGTGCGGAAGAGCGGCCCGGGTAACGTACAGCACTCCCTGCACGTTGACCGCGACCATTTGATCCCAGTCCTGCATCGACGCTTCCGTCGCGGGCCCAGACTGCATCAAGCCGGCGTTGTTGACCACGATGTCCAGACGCCCGAATTCGGCGACGGCGCGTTGCACCGCGGCCGTGACCTGGTCTGCGTCGGTGACATCCGCGGGAATCAAAAGGGCCCTGCCGCCCCGTGATTCGATATCGGCCTGAAGTTCTCGCAAACGGTCGGCCCGCCGTGCCAGGAGCGCGACTGCGGCGCCTTGGTCCGCCAGTGCGCTCGCCGTGGCGGCGCCGATGCCGCTGCTGGCACCCGTCACCAAGGCGGCGGTGTGTTCAAGCGGCGGCGTCATCTTCGGGCTTCTCTGTTCATCTCGGCACACAATATCTGCTGCACAACGTAATCCGTATCCGCACCAAGATCTGGGGCGCCCCGCTCGATACGGGCCGGGTTACGCGTCAGCCGCCATGACGGTCCCACAATCGGCCGCTGACCTTCCCGGTTGTCGGTGACGAAGCGGTACAGCTCGCGGTCCCAGAGCCGTTGGTCGCCGATCACGTCCGGGGCCGTGGCGCTCTTGGTTGCGGGCACTCCTGCCATACGCAGTCGGTGTGCCAGCTGTTCGGCGTCATGTCCCTGCGTGTGGCGCTGCAACTCGGCATCTATCGCCGCGCTATGCGCATGCCGATCACCACGCGTGGGATAGCGCGCGGCCAGCTGCTCTGCGTCGAGCACCTCGCACAGTCGTTGCCACTCAACGTCATCATCGACCGCTATTGTGACCCACGAGCCGCCCGCGCACGGGTAGCAACCGTGCGGGCACAAATCGGGGTGGGCGTTGCCGTCAACTTCCAGGTGCTGTCCGGTCAAGTTCTGTTCGACCAGGCGGTCTCCGATCATCGCGGAAAGTGTTTCGACGGCCGATAGGTCGACGAATTGACCCGCGCCGGTGGTCTCGCGATGCAGCAGCGCCACGATTGCCGCGAAGGCTGCAGCGGCTCCGACCGTGGAATCGCCGTAACGCATGCTCGCCCCGCGCGGTGGGCCGCCGGGATAGCCCACCAGTGCGGCCAATCCGGCCAGTGCGGCGAAACATGGGGCATAGCCGGTTTGCTGCCCCAACGGCCCGTCGTTTCCCCACATCTTGATCGAGACCGAGATGATGTCCGGCTTGATCGTCCTGAGCTGCTCGTAGCCCAATCCTTGGCGCTCCATGGCACCGGGCCGCAGGTTGTTGATCACGATGTCGCTGCGGGCAATGAGCTCCCGCAGGCGAGTCATGCCCGCTGGGGTCTTGATGTCGAGGTCCACGCTGAGAATTTCGGGATTGATGCTCAGGAAGAACGGCGCGTGATTGACATCTGTACCGCCGTAGGCACGCATCTCCTCGGGCATCGCCGCGGTCTCGACCTTGATGACTTCGGCGCCCAACAGGGCCAACAACTTTCCCGCGTACGGACCGGCCCATACCTTGGTGAGCTCGACGACGCGTACCCCTTGCAGCGGGCCACCGCGACCCTCTGTGGGCGGTTTCAGTTGTGCCCGTTTGGCCGCCGGCGCGATGCGCCGCGTTCCGATGCGGTGACGGACTACTTCGGTGTGCTGACCAAGACTCGGTGCGGGCGAGGTCACCCGCGCCGGCGAGGCGCTGAGCCGGTACGGCACCGTGGGATAGTCGGCCGTGCCGAGCATGGGATGCCGGACGGTCTGGAAGAAGCCCCGATGCTGGTATTGCGCTGAGCGGTGCAGATCCACCGCGTCATTGACCGGCACCAAAGGCACACCGAGCTGTTGTGCTTGATCGGCCGCATGTTCTTTGGGCAAGTGCTGAACCCATGCTGCGAATCCGCGCTGGAACTTCGTGACTTTCGCGGGAGTGACCCCAAATTCGAGCCAGTCGTCGTCGAAGTCGGCAAGCCATGTTTGATGACCCAACAGTGCCTTGACACCGAGCCAGTGCGCGCGGTTGGTCACATACAGGTAGACGAAGCCGTCCGCACAGGAGAAGAACTCTGCGGGGCCTTGCTGGTCGTAATCGTCGCGTTTCCCTTCCGCCGGAACCTCGCCGGTGATGAACCGGCCGAGGATGCAGTCGGCGCGCGATACCAGCACTGCCTGCTCCGAGATGTCGATGGATTCGCCGTCACCGGTGTGCAATCGGCCAAACAGCGCCGCTGAGACACACAACGCGGCCTCCAACCCCGCTTCATAGTCGGCGAGGAATCGGCCGGGACCCTGTAACGGAGGCTCGGAAGGGTGGGCGTGGCTGGGAGTATGGTAACCCCAGCCGCTGGCGTGAAAGACGTTGATGCTTTTGGCATTGTCCAGGTCAGGGTCGGCGCCCAGCCCGAACGGGGTAATCGTACAGACCACCCCCGCCGGGTATCGCTGCGCCCACGATGTCGCGTGGTCGGTGATGACGGCGTCGGCGGTGCCGACGAGGTGATGTAGAACCTCGAGCCCGTCGTCGGTATCAATGTCGACCACGACCGATTGTTTGTTGGTGTTGAGGTAGGCGAACAGCGCGCTGCCCTCTGGTCCGGCGTCTGGACAAATGATGGGCGCCATGGTCCGGGTGCGGCTGCCGCATCGGGGCGGCTCGACCTTGATCACCTCTACACCGAAGTCCGCCAGCAGCTTGCCGCAGTACTCCCCCGCTACCGAATCAGCGAGCTCGACGACCGTGAAACCCGTCAAAGCCGACATGGGCGCGCTTGCCGGTCAAGGCTTCTTGCGCCCCGAACGGCTGAGGCGCCACTCCGGCGGGAAGTTCAGGTCGTTGTCTTTGACCACGTTGTTGAGACCCTTGCTGAAGGTTCCCTCGGTCAGGTCGACATCGTTTTCCTGGTCATTGGCGATCATCGGCAGCATTCCCTCGACCATGCCGGTCAGCAGGCTGCCGAAGTACTCTCCCTTGTGCTGCTTGTAGAGCTCTAGGAACGTTTTCTGTACCGCGACAGTGTCGGTGGGCCGCGAGCGCGAGCAGGCCATGGCGTACTTCAGCGTCTCTTCCTCGAGCTTCTCACGCGGCACGACGCTGTTCACAAAGCCGCAATCGTACATCTCTTTGGCGCTGAATGGCCGCCCAGTGAACAGCATTTCAGAAAATTTACGCAGTCCCATGGTCTCGGCCCACCACCACAGTCGTGGCCCCCAACCGACATAGCGGAATGCCGGGTGGCCGAAGAGTGCATCTTCGGAAGAGATCACCAGGTCGGCGTCGCCGGCCTGGTAGAAGTGCCACCCGTAGCAGTAACCTTTGGCTTCGATGATGCTGACCTTGCGGAGTTCCTGCAGCGGGCGATTGCCCGCTCGAGCCTTGGCGTAGAAGTCGGTGACCGTGGAAAGGTAGCGGTAGGACCCGCCGGGCGGGTATTTGACGTTCTCGTCGTTGATGGCCAGTTCGTGCAGCAGCGGCATGCCCGGGTTCTCCAGCATCCCTCGTTGCTCGGGTAAATCGCCGCCACTGCCGAAATCCTCACCCTCGCCGCGAATCACCACCACTTTGACGTCGTCGTCGACGTTGCATTTGTGAATCAGGTCGGCGTAGTTCTGGCGCATGCCCAAGGTGGTGGAGTTCAGTTCCTCCGGCCGGTTGAAGGTGATGTAGGCGATCCGGTTCTTCACGTCTTTCTCGAACTTGATGTACTGCTCTGCTTCCTTCTTCATCTTCTCGTAGTCGTACTCAGGCATGAGGTCTCTCCTTCGCGGCCGGTGATGATTCGAATTGTTCGAAGATGGGCTTGCTGGATTGCATCAGGGCACCATGGCCGGCATCGACTCCCAGCCGCGCACGGTCGAGGTGGGGCTCAGCTGGGCGCCACTCAGGTCGACATCCCACTCGGGGAAGCGTTTGAGGACTTCTTCCAGCGCGACGCGACCTTCCAAGCGGGCCAGCGCCGAGCCCAAGCAGAAGTGATTGCCGACACTGAACGTCAAGTGCGGTCGCACAGGCCGATGTATATCGAATTGGGCTGCGTTGTGGCCGAATTGACGTTCATCACGGCAAGCAGAACCGATCAGCATCATCATGACGCTGCCTTCGGGCACCGTCTGGCCGTACAGACTCACATCACTGGTCACATACCGCGACACATGCGGTGCCGGAGGCTCGTAGCGGAGCAATTCCTCGATCGCCTGCGGGACGAGCGCGGGGTTCGCCGCCAGCTCACGACGCTGGTCGGGGTGATCCGCCAAAACCTTTCCGGCCCAACCGATAAGCCGTGTGGTCGTCTCGTTCCCGGCACCCGCGACGACGTTGAGGTATACCAGTATCTCCTGGCGAGTCAGCCGCCGCGTGGTGCCGGTTTCGTCGACGAACTCGACATTGAGCAGATCGGTCATGATGTCGTCGGACGGATGTTCGGCACGCCAGTCGATGTAGGCGGCGAACGCTTCACCGACGGACAATCCCTTCTCGGCCGTCCGCATCGGCTTACCGGCCTCCGTGCGCAGTTGGGCGTTACCGCGGTCCCGAATGTAGACCTGATCGTCGTCCGGGATGCCCAGCAGCATGCTGATGACTTTCATCGGCATCAATGCGCCCAGGTCGCGGACGAAGTCGAATTGGCCCGATCCCACGAGCGGATCGAGCAGTTGCGCGCAGAACTGCCGAATCATCGGCTCCAGCGCGGCGATCTTCCGCGGAGTGAACATGCGCGACAACAACTTACGGTGCACGTCGTGAATGGGTGGATCTTCGAAGATGAGCATCCCCGGCGGGATGGCGAGATTGGCCTTGATCAATTCCAAGATTGCGCCTCGCGCGGAACTGAAGGTGACGTGATCCACCAATGCCTTGTTGACGTCGACGAAACGACTCAGCGCATAGAAGTCGTACTCCGCGTTGTAATACAGCGGTGCCTCGTCGCGCAAGCGTGCGAAGGCTGGATATGGATCGGCGATGAGATCCACATCGTACGGATCGAAGCGAACATGACTGTCAGTGCTCGTCGTCACGAAACACCTCCGAGCACCGGAATTTCGGTAGATCCGATTCGCGCAATTTACACATTTCGCTTAACTGCGGTGCCCCTGCGAGCGACCCGCTCGTCTGTTTCTCTATTACCGTAGAGAACCATACGGCGGGTGCGGTGGCAAGGGTGGTGCGCCCGAACCCGAGGCGCGTCGCCGACCATCGGCAGCTCATTGCGGTGAGTCCGCGAGACCGCCGGTGCGGTGGTCAGCATCGGAGGCCACGGTGAGCTGGCCCTTGGCCGGACTCTTGAGGATGCCGGTGGCGATTGCCGCCAAGATCGTGTCGAGTTGCGCGGCGTCATCGACGATCCGGTCGCCATGGACGAAGCGGAGCAGCAGGCCGTTGATGAACGTCAGCGTGATATTGCTCAAATCTTCGATTACCGCGGAATCCAACGCGCTGCCGTGCGGCATGAGTTGGACCAGGATTTCGCGGTGCAGCTTGGTGAAAGCGTCGGTTCCCTGCTGCAGAATCGCGGCCATTTCCGGATCCCGGGAGGCCTGCATCGTCAGCTCGTATCTCGCTTTGGTCCGAGACAAATCCGGCTCTCGTCCGGATTGAATGACCACCTGGGACAACAGCGACGGAGACGGCGGTTGGCCCGCACTGCCCGAATTGTCGGCCACCGACTGCAGATTGGCGAGGTCCAACTCGGCCAGTCGCTCCGCCACAGCGCGGAGCAACGCCGAGCGGGTCCGGAAGTAGAACGACGTGGTCCCGTCTGCGACGCCGGCCTTGCGGTCCACCTTGAGATGGCTCAGACCCTTAGCCCCGTCATCGGCCAGCAATTGAATCGCCGCGTCACACAAGTCGCGTCGGCGTTCAGCGGGATTGGGTTTCCGTCGTCTGTCCATGGCCTCGGACGCAGACGGTACTCTACTTTCGTAGTGTCAGTAAGTGCCTATCGGCACGACTGGCTTATGTGCACGGGATACCGTGCGGTCCGCCGATCCATTGCCCGGGCGGCGACTGCCATGGGCAGTACTTCTTTACTTGCCCGGGTGGCAATGGGCGCCAGTCGCTGGGGTTGTCGATGTGCGGGCCCGGGGGGCCCGGAATGCGGGGGCCGGGATCGGCTTGCGCGAGTCCGGCGCCCAGGCCGAGCGCGCTGGCTCCCAGCCACCCGGCGATACCGACGGTGCCGGCGATCTTCTTCATGCTCATTCTTATGGTCTCCTTCCGCCCCGCCTCAACTCCATTCGGGAGGCGCACCGCTGTGAACTGCGGGTATGGGCAACTCAATGACCAGTTACGTTCTCTATGTATACCCGCGGCGCCCCACCCCGAAACCACGTGACGGTCGCCGATCAGCGCGGGCCGCTATCGGGACTGGATGTGCGGCGGGCGAAGGCGGGTGCCCGTTCGGGCAGGACACCCACGCCGATGAAGTACGCCGGCAGCGCCGACAGCCACGGCAACCGCTCCAGTAACCGGAACACGACCGTCGGTGGGGTCGGATCTTCGCCGCGCAGCAGCGGGCCGAGAAGTCCTCGGTGCAATACGCGCTGCACCCCTTGAGTCACTGCGGTGGGAAGAATGCGCCGGCGGCGGACGGCGGCCAGATCGCGGTTCGTGACGTTGTGCCGTCGCAGCGGTTCGGCCAATCGCGTCGCAGCCGCGACAGCGTCCTGCACCGCAAGATTTATGCCGACGCCGGCCAGCGGCGACATCGCATGCGCCGCATCGCCGATGCACAGCAGCCCGTCGGTATGCCAACGCCGCAACCGATTCACGCGTACATCGAGGTGCTTGACGTCGTCCATGGACGCCAGGGCGTCGACCGATCCGGCGGCTTCGGGCACCAGGGCTGCGATGTCACGGCGAAATGCGTCGATGCCCTGGGCACGCAGTTGGGCGTCGGTGCCCTTGATGCCGAGATAGGCGATCTGGTAGTAGCCCTCGCGCGGAATCACACCCAATGCCTTACCCGGAGCGGTGCGCGGCAGGAAGGAGTACTCGGCCTCGTTGACGCGCGGTAGCTTGAACCACCACACATCGAATTTCACCGGGTAGTCGCGTGTCTTGAGTCCGGCCTCGTGGCGAGCGATCGACCACCGGCCATCGCAGGCGACCGTCAGCTCGGCACGCAGTTCGCCGGGTCCGTCGGGATGTTGGTAGCGCACGCCGGCGACGCGACCGCGGTCGTGGAGGAGTCCGGTGACTTCGGTGTTCATTCGCAACGTGAACGTGGGCTCGGCGTTCGCCGCCTCAGCGAGCATGCTGAGCAGGTCCCACTGCGGGACCATCGCGATGAACGGAAAGGGTTGACGCAACCGTTCGAAGTCGACGTAAGTGACCGAGCGCCCATTGGTCTCGAATTTCGCCTTGCGAACTTCGCTGTACGGCAACCGCGAGAAGCGTTCCCACAGGCCCAATTCGTCGAGGAGTCGCAACGTGGTGCAGTGCACCGTGTCGCCGCGGAAGTCACGGAGGAAGTCGCCGTGCTTCTCTAGCAACGTGACGTCCACGCCCGCGCGGGCCAGCAGGAGACCAAGGACCATGCCCGCCGGGCCGCCACCGATGATCGCGCACGTGGTTTTGTCGACCATTAACGCAAAGCATACGGGCCGGCCTGCGCCCAATGTCAAAGACCGCAGCCAACTACGCGTGTTTACAACGTCATTCGCGCCGGTATCGGCCGCGGCTCAAATTGGCGTCAGGGGCAACGGAATGCCGCGGTCGGTGATCTCGAACGCCGCACCTTTGGAGAATTCGGTGATCACCACCTCGTCGCGCGGCTTGGCCGCGTCCGCGGACCAGCCGATCTCGACCACGAGGTCGCCCGTTTGATGAGTGGCGGTCAGTTGATTCCAATGCGGGTCGACGCCGACGGCAATCGCCTCCAACGGTTCGCAATGCTCGCTGTCGATCGTCGATAGCCAGCCGCGATCGCGCATCGCCGGCGAGTCGCCGGGCAGGCGGATAACGACCACATCGGCATCGCGTTGTGTTACCTCAATGCCCGTGTACTGCAGCGGATTGAGGGCGGGATGCAGGCGCAGCACCCGCACCAAGCCGGTGGCGTCGGAGCCGGCGTCTAGGCACTGACCGAGCCGCGTGGCTGCGACACCGGCCACGCCGGTGAATTGTTTGCGGAGTATGTCCGTGGCACGATCGCCGTCACAGCGTCCCCGCACGGCCAGATCGAACGACAGGGATAGCAGGTGGTGCTGCAGCGCTACCTCTTCGGCGATGCGGATGAGAGCCGAGCGTGACCACTGACGGAATTGGATGTCGTCGGTAAGCGGACCGCGGTAGTCGGTGATGCCCTCCTCGGCTGGATCGATGTCGGACAGCACCAAGTGCGCGGCCTCCGTCGCGCCGATGACGGACGCCTGTTCCGGCAGCGGCAGCGCCTCGTGTTCGGGGGCAATGTGCACCGACCATGCGCAGTGTGGGTGGCGGTCGGCAGGTACTCGAGGCGGTCGATGGATGGGCGTGAATCGCGCCTTGGGGTTCGTGGCGATGGCGGTCGCTTCGAAGGTGGGATCTTCGATGTCATGGCACATCTCCTTGACTGCCACGTCGCCAAGGGGTTCCACGTCGAGCAGGGCCCCGCAGTGGTCGAGGTGGAACTCACCGTGGTGGTCATCGACCACCGCGTAGCGGAAGTCCATGAACTGGGGCGGAGCACCGACATCGAGCTGCATCATCTTGAAGATGTCCGCCACAGTGTCTCCGGTGAGACCCAGTGCGGTACGCATGCGCCGGGTATAGACCGGGCTGGCGCCCATCCACTCTTCGATGGCGACCTGCGTCATGACTTGCTGCCCGAAAGCTCCCAGTATGTGGGCCATTCCACTGCGGTCGATCAGGTGTCCGCTCAACAACAGTTCGGGTACCAGCCGGGCCAACTCCGGTTGGGTCAGTGCGTCGTATGACATTTCGCTTGCCTGCTTCCCCGTGCGCCCGGCCGAACGGCGTTGGCTATAACCTAACAACTGCAATGTTTTGCGGTCAAACCGCGTCGGCCAGGCTCCCGGCCACGCGCCGTGACAGGTGTGGTGATGTTGTGGTCGTGTCGCGACGAGTCGCTCCTACCCGACCCGCGCATGGCAATCAGCCGCGGGCCGAACGCACGCGCGCCTTGGCGATCGACGTCACCGCGCGCATCGTGGTGACCGAAGGCGTCGCCGCGGCCAGTGGCCGACATATCGCCGACGAAGCGGGGGTCACCTGGGGAGTGATCCAGTATCACTTCGGAGACCGGGACGGATTGTTGATGGCGGTCGTCGATCGGGGGTTCGGCGAATTGCTGGATGCTTTGCAGTCGTTGCCGTCGCCCACCCCCGATGTGACCACGCGCGATCGCGTCGAAGCGGTGGTGACCGCGGCGTGGCGGGCGATGTCGACTCCGACGGCGCGAGCGGCCAACGAGATCTTGATCGGGACCCGCGCCACACGCGGTGCCGCGGCCACCGGTCACCTCAGGCAACTGGCAAAGACTTTTGCAACGGTCGGCCGGACGATCGATCGCGACCTGGACCCGACGCAGAGTGCGGCCATCGGCGAGCACCTTCTCACTACTCTGCGCGGGATGGTGACGACTCAGCTGATCATGCCGAGACCGGTGGACACCGCAAAGGAACGCCGGGTCCTCATCGACATCTTGACCAATTACATCGACCAGCACTTCGCCGGGAACCAGAGGATGGAGACCCCGTCATGACCGACACGATTCAAGCGCTGCTACGGGCGCGCCTCGCCGACTCCGCGACCGCCGTCAAACATGTTGCCCTGCAATGGTCGTGGCGGGATTACCTGGAGCGGTCAGCGGCCCGGGCGGCGGCATTGCTCGCCGCCGCCGACCCAAGCCGACCGGTGCACATCGGCGCGCTGCTCGGCAATAGCCCCGAGATGCTGACCCAGATGGCGGCGGCGGGTCTGGGTGGATATGTGCTGTGCGGGTTGAACATCACCCGGCGAGGTGAGGCGCTGGCCGCCGACATCCGACGCTCGGACTGTCAGATCGTGGTGACCGATGCCGAGCATCGGGGACTGTTGGACGGTCTGGACTTAGGCGAAACGCGGGTCTTGGATACCTCGACTCCCCACTGGGCCAGCCTCGTCGCCGATGCCGGTGCGCTGACGCCGCATCGGGAGGTCGACATGATGGACCCGTTCATGATGATCTTCACCTCCGGCACCAGCGGAAACCCCAAGGCTGTGCAGGTTTCCCATCTGATGGCGACTTTTGCCGGCCGCAGTCTCACCGAGCGGTTCGGGTTGAGCGCATCCGACACCTGTTATGTGTCCATGCCGCTGTTCCACTCCAACGCGGTGGTCGCGGGATGGGCGCCCGCGGTAGTGTCCGGCGCGGCCATCGTGCCGGCGAAATTCTCGGCCAGCAATTTCCTCGACGAGGTCCGCCGTTTCGGGGCGACCTACATGAACTATGTCGGCAAGCCGCTCGCCTACATTCTCGGCACCGCAGAGCGTCCCGACGACGCGGACAACCCGTTGCGGGTCGCCTTCGGTAACGAAGCCAACGACAAAGACATCGCGGAGTTCTCCCGCCGGTTCGGGGTGCAGGTCGAGGATGGCTTCGGTTCGACGGAAAACGCCGTTATCGTGATCCGAGAACCGGGTACTCCCCCCGGTTCGATCGGCAAAGGCATTGACGGGGTGGCCATTTACCACGGTGACACCGTAACCGAATGCGCTGTCGCACGATTCGACGCGCACGGCGCCCTCGTCAATGCCGACGAGGCCGTCGGTGAGTTGGTGAACACGCTCGGGTCTGGTTTCTTCACCGGCTATTACAACGACCAGCAGGCCAACGCTGAGCGGATGCGGCACGGCATGTACTGGTCGGGGGACCTCGCGTACCGGGACGCCGACGGGTGGATCTATCTTGCCGGCCGAACCGCTGACTGGATGCGCGTCGACGGGGAGAATCTCGCAGCCGCACCGATCGAACGGATACTGTTGCGGCACAAAGATATCAACCGGGTTGCGGTATACGCCGTCCCCGACGAACTAGTTGGCGACCAAGTCATGGCAGCGGTGGTGCTGCACCATGGCCGGGTCTTCGATGCCGTCGAATTCGAGGTCTTCCTCAACGCCCAATCCGACCTGTCACCGAAGGCGTGGCCCCGTTATGTCCGGGTCGCCCTCGACTTGCCCAGCACGGCAACCCACAAAGTGCTCAAGCGTCAATTGATCTCCGAGGCAACGACCGTCGGCGACGGGGAAACCTTGTGGGTGCGCGACGAGCGCGGCACTGCGTACCGTCAGGCGTCGGACGCGCAGTAAACGAGAGGGGTCAGCGTTACCCCTGACGGCAAGAAGGCGCACGATGACCCAATGACTGACTCCAGCGCAACCCGGGTGGCCGTCTATTTCGATTTCGACAACATCGTCATCTCTCGGTACGACCAAGTGCATGGGCGCAACTCGTTCCAGCGCGATAAGGCTAAGGGGTTCGATAAGGAGAGGCTGAAGGCGGCGAACGTGGATCTGGGCGCCATCATGGACTTCGCGTCCTCCTTCGGCACCCTGGTCCTCACCCGGGCGTACGCCGACTGGTCGGCCGAGGTGAACGCCGCCTACCATGGCCAACTCGTCGCGCGGGCCGTCGATCTGGTCCAACTGTTCCCGGCCGCCGCCTACGGGAAAAACGGGGCAGACATCAGGCTGGCCGTCGACGCGGTAGAGGACATGTTCCGGCTGCCGGACCTCACGCATGTGGTGATCGTCGGCGGAGACTCTGACTACATCGCCCTGGCGCAGCGGTGCAAACGGCTGGGCCGTTACGTCGTCGGCATCGGCGTGGCGGGTGCCAGCAGCCAGTCACTGGCCGCGGCGTGCGACGAATTCCTCACTTATGACGCACTGCCCGGGATCACCACCGGCGTCGCCCCGCAAAGCAAGCGGCGTGGCCGTCATGCCAGCGCGGGCGAGCCCGACGAGGAGCCGGTACCGCCGGATCCGCAGACCGCTGCAACCGGACTGCTCGAGCGGGCGCTACGCATAGGTCTGGAGAAGGACGACGTCGAGTGGCTGCACAACTCCGTCGTCAAGGCGCAGATGAAACGGATGGACCCCTCCTTCAGTGAAAAGTCGCTGGGGTACAAGTCGTTCAGTGATTTCTTGCGCTCTCGCGGCGACCTCGTCGACCTCGACGAGAGCAGCACCACCCGCATGGTGCGTCTGCGCAGCGACGCTTAGCCATCGAGTTCCCCCGCGATCCCCCGCTCGAGAGCCGCGCGAGTGTTCTCCGGCAGCACGATCAGCCCGTCGAGTTCGCCGCGCGCCAAGCCATATGCCTGCTGTCGTTCCTGCGGGGTCGCCGCCACGTCCGCGGCCACTCGCAGCAAGTTCTGGGCCCGGGCTAGGCGCTGCTGTTCAGACCGTGAGAAGTCGCTTCGGCGCTTGCGCATCGCTTCTGCCTCCGCCGCGGCGAACGCGGTGACGTATTCCTCGACCGCGGCAAGATACGCGCGGGCGGCGTCACGGTCATCCAGGAGGTCCTCAGCGCGCTGCGGCCGGAGGAGGTCCGCGCCCAGCTTGGCCTTGTGGAACCGGATGGTCGAAGGCTCCCGCATATCGGTCATGACCGGGAAATCCAGCAGCTTCGCGGCGTCGATCTCGTATGCCAGCCAGCGTGAGTCCGTCTGGTCGTGCGCGTCGATGGCCCGTCTGATCGCCCGCCAGTGCGCCGCCTGATTCTCCCCTGCGGCCGCGCGGGTTTCCGATCTTGCTGTCGTCCGTGGTGTCGCGTCGCCGTCAGGTCGATCCGATCTGCGGTTCAGCGACGAAATGGCCTTGATGCCTGCGAAGATCACGCCGATCAGCGGCACGATCATCAAGAGCAATTCGATCAAGCGAAACAGCAGTCCCACCAAGCCAGGATGCCATCACATCAGCGTTTGTCGGTTTGCCCCGAGGCGACGACGTCGGCGAGCTTGGCGGTGACGTTGCCGCTCAGCCGCGACGACACCTCGGGCGCGTTGGAGCCGATCCGCGCCAAGGCCCGTTGCCGCAAGGGCGCCACCGTCACCTCCGCCCGGTTACGTTCGATGGCGCTGACGACCGCCGCACCCACTTGCGCCGGCGTTCCCGTACCGATCAACGGTGGCGGCGGCGCACCGGATTCGGCGTACATTCCGGCTCCGCTGATCGCGCCGGGACTGACCACGGAAACCCCGACCCCTGCGGGTCGCAGGTCGTCGCGCAAGCACAGCGCGAAGCCTCGTAAGCCGAATTTGGTCGCGGAGTACAGCGAGGCGCGGGGCATCGCCATCTTGCCGGACAGCGACGAGACGTACACGAAATGACCGGAGCCGCGCTGGGTGAAGGACGGAATGAGTTGGCGTGTCAGCTGAATCGGCACCTCGAGATTGACTCGCAGCGCCCGATCGATTTGTTCGGCGCTGAAGCTGTCCAGCTTCCCCGATGCCGGGAGCGCGGCGTTGGCCACCAGCACGTCGATCGGCCCAGCATCGGCAAGCAATCGCACCGCGGCATCTGGTTCGGCGAGGTCGCTGACGACGGTCCGGTGGGCGCCGCCGGGAAGGGACGCGGCGAGCTCGTCAAGGTCACGCGGTTTGCGTGAACTCAGAACCAACCGCGCGCCGTGGTCGGCGAGCGCGGCTGCGATGGCTCGACCGAGGCCGCCGGTGGCGCCGGTGAGCAGAACGATTTTGCCAGTGAGGTCCATCTCGACAACGCTAGTCGACCGGCTCAGTATGCGAAGCAACCGAACGGGGGCTCGATGTTCACGTCTTGTCGTCGCGCTCCCAGGAAACCGCAAGTTGCTCGCGTTCACCGAATCGGACCAGATGGGCCTCGACGACATCTTGTAAACGAGTAAGTTCCTCGTCGCCGCTAGCAGTGACGCGTAGCAGCAAGGTTCCTTCGGCGGCCGTGACGATCGCCTGACCGCTGTCCAAGTCGATCCACCCGGTGCCGTTGTCGGAATCCCAGTCGCCACCGTGGCGACGGCCAAGATGCGACACCAATTGCTTGCCATAGCGTTCGGGCCGGTCAGTGGTGACGGCGGCGCGTGCGGCCGCAGAATAGCCTGGCTCGGTCATCGGTCTCCTCGTGGTCGTGATGTGCGCAGTGCTCCCCTTCGTTTCGACGCGCGATGCCTCATGAGATACCCGCTTTTGCGTGCCCTCTCCTCCCCTGGTTGTGGCCATACTCTGGGCCGGCTACGTAGGGTTGACCCGCCAGTTGCCAGCGAAGTCAGGAGTCGTATGTCGAACAGATTGAGCGGCAAGGTCGCCATCGTCAGCGGCGGCGCACGCGGGATGGGCGCCGCCCACGTGCGGGCGATGATCGCCGAAGGTGCCAAAGTGGTCTCCGGTGACCTCCTCGACGACCAGGGCCAAGCGGTGGTCGCCGAGGTCGGTGACGCGGCGCGCTATGTTCACCTCGACGTCACCAATCCCGATCAGTGGAGCACCGCCGTCGAGACGGCCCTGAGCGAGTTCGGCAGCGTCGACGTCCTGGTGAACAATGCCGGCATCATCAACGTCGGAACCCTCGAGGACTACGCGTTGTCGGAGTGGCAGCGAATACTCGACGTCAATCTGACCGGGGTGTTCCTCGGCATCCAGGCGGTCGTCAAGCCGATGAAGAGCGCCGGCCGCGGATCGATCATCAATATCTCTTCCATCGAAGGTCTGGCCGGGACCATCGCCTGCCACGGGTACACAGCGACCAAATTCGGCGTACGCGGGCTGACCAAATCCGCCGCATTAGAGTTGGGCCCCAGCGGAATTCGAGTTAACTCCATCCATCCCGGGTTGATCAAAACTCCGATGACCGAATGGGTGCCCGACGACTTGTTCCAGACCGCCTTGGGTCGCGCCGCCGAACCGCAGGAGGTGTCCAACTTGGTGGTGTACCTGGCCAGTGACGAGTCGAGCTACTCAACTGGATCCGAATTCGTCGTCGACGGAGGTTGCGTCGCCGGGCTCGGGCACAAGGACTTCTCCGCCGTCGACACCGCTGCCCAGCCTGACTGGGTCACCTGACCCGAGGTGTTCAGAACGCGTTAGGATCCCGCTGCACTTCGACCGGTACCGGGTGCCGATACAAGCGGGCTGCGTTCTCCCAGCTAATTTTTCGGATGACGTCTTCAGGCAGTTCGCCGATCTGTTCATGGATCGCGCCCTGGGTGCGGGGCCAGGTCGAGTCGCAATGCGGATAGTCAGCTTCCAGCATGATGTTGTCCGCCCCGATTCTGTCGTACTGGATGAAAGACGATTTGTCCTCAACCGCACAGAACCAGAAGTTGCGCTGGAAAACCTCAGCGGGCGTGAGCTTTTCGCCCAAAGATCGCCAGGTGCCATACATCTCGTGGTAACTGAGCATGTGGTCCAGCCGGTCGAGCAGACCGGCGACCCAGCCGATCCCGCCTTCGGACAGACAAATCTTCAGATCCGGGAACCGGCTCGGCAGTCCGCTGTAGAGCCAGTCGACGGCGGCGGAGATGGCATAGGCGAAAAACAGCACTCCGGGTACGTCTGGCGGCGCATCGTCGGTGGTGGACGGGGACGACCCCGATGAGCCGATGTGGAGGTTGACGACCGTGCCGGTCTCAGCGCATGCCGCCATCATTGGGTCCCAGTGGCCCGAGTGAATGCTTGGCAGACCCAGCATCGCCGGGTTCTCGCTGAAGGTGACGGCAGGAAATCCGCGCTCGGCGTTCTCATAGATCATCGCGGCGCCCAGCTCTGGGTCCAGCAGCCAGGGCAACTGGCAGGCAATGATGCGCTGCGGGTACGTGCCCGCCCATACCTCCATATGCCAGTCGTTCCAAGCCCGTACCGACGCCAGGGCCAGCTCACGATCGGTGGTGACCTGCTGTAGACGCTGGCCGGCGAAGCCCGGCAGGAACGACGGGAAGTTGAGTGACGCGTAGACACCGTTGATGTCCATGTCCTTGACTCGCTCGTGGATGTCCCACGCGCCCTTGCGCATTTCGTCGAAGCGGACCGGCTCGAAGCCGTACTCGGCAACCGGCCGACCGACCACCGCGTTGAATCCGACATTGGGCAAGACGTGGCCGTCATAGACCCAGGTCTGTCCGCCGTCCGCGGTGTCCACGACTTTGGGGGCCCGGTCGGCGAACTTGCGCGGCAGCCGTCCGGTGAAAGTGTCGGGTGGTTCGACGATGTGGTCGTCGACCGAAATCACCGTGTAGCGCCGCTCGGCGCGAGGCGGATCAGGAAGGAAGCTGACCGAACGATCCGCGCCGGTCTTGGCGGTCGTGAAGGTAGGGTCGGCGGCCAGCTCATCGATCGACTTCATCGACGGCCACCTCCGTCCTCAGCGCAGTACATCGGGATCGGCTTTGATGGTCATCCGCGCCGCCCCGGCCCAGTACACGTCGGCGGCTCGTTCGATCAGCGACCGTTGCATACCGGCCATGTCGGACCACTGCATCCGCACTGGTTCTTGGCCCGTCAACAGAATGTCGTAGGCGAGTTTGCATGCCCGTTCGATCGATGCCGCCCGGTATACCGCCTCGGCAAGGTTACGACCGGTCGCGATAACACCGTGGTTGGCCAGGATCGTCACGTTGGCCTTGCCGATATGCTTCGCGAGATCAGCTGCGCCGGTGGCACTGTCGATTTCGCCACCGTAGCTGTCGACCAGGCACAGGTCGTCCAGGAACAACGACCCGGTCTGGTGGACCAGTTCGGGCAGCCGGCCCATTGCGGCAAGTACGCAGACATAGTAGGGGTGATTGTGGATGACCACCCGGGCGTCGTCGCGCACCCGGTGCAGTTCGGTGTGGATGTGTATCGCCGGGGTGACGTCCCACCGGCCGCGCACCACCCGGGCGTCGGCGTCCACGGCGCAGATGTCGGATGCGCTGACTTCGGCCCACCACAAGCCCCACGGGTTGACCAGGAGGTCGGTCTGCCCGTCGAGCTGCCAGGTGATGTGGCCGGCCATGTTCTCCGCGAAGCCGATCGCGGCCAGGTGCCGAAAGGCCACGGCCAGCGACTGTTCGGCCGACAACTGCACGCCGATAGGCGGCAGCACCGACGGCGACCAGACCTTCAGCCCGCCTCGGCGCGCCTCAGGAGCGTTCATCTGAGCCCCCATCCTTGGCTATCCGGCCGACGATGTCCTCACGCAGCGCACTTTTGGCGATCTTGCCGCCCGATGATCGAGGTAGCTGTTCGACCACGATGAGCCGCTCGGGCAACAGTTCCTTCGATATCTCCAGAGCCAGCATGTGCTCGACGAGTTCGGCTAACGAGATAGACCTCGAGTCGGCGAGTTCGGCGTAAAGACAGACCTTTTCGCCGAAGACCGGGTCGGGCATGGCCACCGCCGCCGCTACCGCGATGGCGGGATGGGTCATGACGGCGTCTTCGACTTGGCTTGCGCTGATGTTCTTGCCGCCGCGCACAATGAAGTCGGAGGTGCGGCCGGTCACGGTCAAGAAGCCGTCGGCGTCGATTTGGCAGCTGTCGCCCATGCGCATCCACCCTTCTCGGGTGAAAAGCTGGTCGTGATCGGTGCCGCCGAGATAACCCAGACTGGTCGCCGGTCCCCGGCACGCCGGCTGTCCCCGGCCCGTCTCGGTCACGTCGCGCTCTCCCCTGAACAGTCGCACCGACATTTCTGGCACGATTCGTCCGCTGGTGCGTAACCGGCGCTGCTGCGAGTCGTGCACCGTGGTGCAACTCAGCAGGCCGGTTTCATTGGACCCGTAGAACTGCAGAATCTGGGCACCGGTGAGTCGCTCGAACTCCGCTGCCGGTCGATACGGCAAAGCCTCACCGCCGGTGAACACGACCCGCAACGAACTGACGTCGTATTCGCGGCGCTTCGGGTCGGCCATTAGCATGGTCAATTGCGTACTGACACAACACAACACGGTCGCCCGGTGGTGGGCTATCGCGTGCCAGGTGACTTCGGAGGAGAACCGGTCGAGCAGAACGGTGCTGGCGCCCAGATGAATCGGTGTGGTGTGGCTGGTCCAGATACCGAAACCGAACGGCATCGGTATCACGGGCAAGAAGATGTCGTCGGGGGTGAGCAGGCCGTTGGCGACGGCCTTCTGGTGAAAGTAATGCCATCGGTTCTGGGTGTGGACCACGCATTTGGGCAGTCCTGTGGTGCCGGAGGTGGAGTTGATCAGCCACACGTCGTCGGGACCCAGTCGAGATTTCACCTGGCCGGCGTGGGGCGGCAGCTGTCCGGTCAAGCACAAGCCATCCTTGTCGTGAGTCAACACCAGGGCGGCGCACACGCCCGCGGCGGCCTGCGCCGCGGCTTCGCCGCGTGCTGGGTCGCTGATTACCATCGTGGGCTGGGTGATGCGCAACAGATGGGCGCCCTCTCGGGCGCCGGCGCGGGCACCGATCCCGACCACCACCGCCCCGCACCGCTCTACGGCGACGAACAGCACGTGGACGGCAACCGAGTCACCGTGCCACACCCCCACCTTGTTTCCTCGGACGACACCCATGCCGGCCAATTGCGCCGCCAGATCATCTACCGCGCAATCAAATTCACGCCAGCTCAGTGATCGCTGGTCGGGATGATCGACATAGGCGACGCGGTCAGGTGACCGGTGTGCGTTGCGGCGAACCGCATCGGAGAGCGTCACATCCGACCACCAACCCACCGCGCGGTAGTGGGCCGCGTCCTCGGCGGTGAATGCCGGCGACTGGGCGAAGTCCAACGCACCGGCGGTCATAACCAACGATGATAAGCAGGGTCGGCGCTGACCAGACTGCGTTCCGGCGGGCGCGGCACCGAAGCCTCACGCCGCTCCAAGGATTCTTTGAGAATCTTCCAAGAGTCGTCTTCCACCCTGAATCGTCCGGAGAGCCCGGACTACACGCGAAGGAGCCCGAGAGCAGCTATGGCCATCCTGGATTCGCCGGCTCACCCTTACCCGCACTTCCCCGCCGCGCCCTACGTGGAGCAGCCCCGACGTCACCCCTGGGAGATCGCACTTCTCGTGCTGGTCATCTTCTCCAGCGTCGTGCTCTACCTGATCGCCGCCGTCGTCGTGTTGTCGGGCAAAGTCAGTGTGCTGTGGCTGTCGGTGTTGGCCACCCCGGCCGTGCTGTTCCTGGCCCGCGGCCTGAACTACGGACAACAACGCGCCAACGGCGTCAAGATGTCGCCCACCCAGTTCCCGGAGGGCTACTGGCTGGTCGTCGAGGCAGCCAGGCGCTTCGGTCTCAGTGAAGTGCCGGACGCCTATGTGGTGCTTGGCAACGGGCGCATCAACGCCTTCGCCAGCGGCCATGGCTACCGTCGCTACGTCGTCGTCTACAGCGACCTTTTCGAGGTCGGCGGCCAAGCCCGCGATCCAGAAGCGCTGGCCTTTGTCATCGGTCACGAAGTCGGACACATCGCGGCCGGCCACGCGTCCTATTGGCGACAGCTCAGCCAGCTGGCGATGAAGATCCCCTTCCTCGGACAGTCGTTGTCCCGGTCGATGGAATACACCGCCGACAATTACGGGTACGCGTTTCGCCCCGAAGGTGCCCGCCGGGCGATTGGAGTGCTCAGCGCCGGCAAGTACCTGCTTCGCTTCGTCGATTTCGACGGCATGGCGGACCGGGCCGGGTCGGAGACCGGTTTCTTCGTGTGGCTGGCCAACATGCTGGCATCACATCCCGTGAACACCTGGCGCGCGGCGGCGCTTCGCAACCGCGCAGTCGCCGGAGCGCTGTTTTTCCGGCCCAAGCCTCCGACGGCACCGCTCATGCGGGCGCCGTGGCCGGTCAGCCACCCTTGAGGCGGATCTTCCAACGCACGAAGCCGGCATACCCGACGCTGATCAGGGCCAGCATTGCCATGTCGAACCACCATGCCCCCGCCGTGTGATGCCAGTGCGAGTCTTTGGGGGTCAACGGACCTGGCACCAGTTTGATCAGGTCCACAGTGGAGGCCGACGCGGCGAAACCCCAGCGGGCCGGGGTCACCCATGACATCTGGTCCAGCCCGATGCGCGCGGTCACCGGAATCATGCCGCCGGAGAACACCAGCTGGGACATCACCGCTACCACCAGCAACGGCATGATCTGCTCGTTCGACTTGGCGATGGCGGACAGCGCCAACCCGAGCATGGCCGAGGCGACGCAGGTCGCAGCCACATCGGCGAACAACTCCAGGCCCGGCTTGCCCAACGCCACGGCACCTTGCGTGGGTCCGCCCTTACCGACGAGCACGATCACGGTCACGATGGCCGATTGGACGACCGCGAACACGGTGTAGACGCAGATCTTGGCGAGCAGGTATGCGGTGGTCGACAGACCGACCGCCTGTTCTCGGCGGAAGATGGGTCGCTCCCCGATCAGGTCGCGGATGGTCAGTGCGGTTCCCATGAATACCGCCCCGACGTTGAGCAACACCAGTATCTGCCCCGGTTCGTTGGGCGCGCTGCCCATCGGATTTGGGGTGCCGAACCCGACGTCACCGGGGACCGACATGGACAACGAACCCATGATGAACGGCAATAACGCAAGGAAGATGAAGTAGCCGCGGTCGGAGATGATCAGTCGCAGCTGGCGCCTGCCGATCGTGGAGAACTGGCGCAGCAAGCTGGTATGTGACGGGTCACCCAATTCGGCGGGCTGCTCCATCGGTGGCACAGGTGGCGGCGGACCGGTGCGCGCCAGATAGCGCGCTTTGGCTCCGTCCGGATCCTCGGCGACCGAACTGAAGATGTCGGCCCAGTTCGTCGTTCCCATGGCCGGACCGATTTCCCTGGGCGGGCCGCAGAACGCGGTCTTGCCGCCGGGAGCGAGCAGGAGCACCTGGTCGCAGACATCCAGGTACGTCAATGAGTGGGTGACGACCAGCACCACACGTCCGGCGTCGGCCAGCTGGCGCAGCATGGTCATGACCTGCCGGTCCAACGCCGGGTCCAAGCCGGAGGTCGGTTCGTCCAGGATCAGCAGCGACGGCCCGGTCAGCAACTCCAACGCGACCGACGCGCGCTTGCGCTGACCGCCGGACAGCTTGTCGACTCGAGTCTCGAGGTGCTTGGTCATCTCCAGCTCTTCGAGCACCCGCGCGACCACCTGTTCGCGGTCTTCCTTCGTGGTGTCTGGAGGCAACCGCAGCTCGGCGGCGTACATGAGGGCCTGCTTGACGGTCAATTGACCGTGCACCACGTCGTCCTGCGGCACCATGCCGATCCTGCTGCGCAGCGAGGCGTATTCGGAGTGGACATTGTGGCCCTCGAACATGACCGTGCCGTTGGTCGGGTGCGTGTATCCAGCGACCAATCGGGCAAAGGTCGACTTACCGGCCCCGGACGGACCAATCACCGCGGTGAGCATGCCGGGACGGGCGGTGAGCGAGATGTTGTCCAGCAGCGTCTTGTTGCCCTCGATGGTCCACGTCACGCCCCGCACATCGAGGCCGCCGGTGCGCGTCTCTAGCAGACTCTCTTCGCGACGCGACAACGCTCCGTTGGCGAAGACGAGGTCGATGTTGCCGATGGTGACGACGTCGCCGTCGTGAAGCACCGCCGACTCGACCCGGGTCCCGTTGACGAAGGTTCCGTTGATGCTGCGGTTGTCCCGGATCTCGGTGCCGGTGGCGGTCGGGACCAGGGTGGCGTGGTGGCGCGAGGCCAGAACTTCGGGGATGACGATGTCGTTGTCGTCGGCGCGGCCGATCTTGATTGCGCCCGGCGGCAGGTCGCCCGCCTTGCCCGGCCGCAGGATCTTCATCATCGACGTGGCGACGTTTCCCGCCGCAGTGTTGCCACGAGGGGCCACCGGCGGGGCCGGAGACACTGCCGGACCCGGCGGCAGGTTTGACGACGACCGGTAGATGTGGGGGGTCGACGGCGCTCCGCTTTGCGGCCGGACCGGTTGCGGGCCGGACGGGAATCGTGGCTGTGGACCCGAGGGATGTGCCTGCTGCGCCCCGGTGGGGGGTGCCGGAATCCGAGCGGTGGACGGGTGCTGTGCCGGCTGACCGTAGTGCTGGGCGCCGGTTTGCGGCGGCCCTTGGGTCGGGTACGCCCCGCTCGGCAACGGCGGCAGCTTCATCGCTGTGGTTGGCGGCGGGCGGCCCACCGAACCCTGGTGACGACCCACTCCGAACTCCAAGGCAGGGCCGTCCGGATTCCCGATGTTGATCCGCTGTCCGTCCTGAATATCGACAACCGGCACGCGACGGTTGTTGACGTACAGGCCGTTCAGGCTGCCATTGTCGATGGCGACCCATCGACCCTGGTCATAGCGCAATAACAGGTGAACGCGGGAGATCAGCGGGTGGGCGACACGGACGTCGGCCCGCAGATCGCGTCCAATGACTACGTCGTGACCTGCTGCGAAGGTGCGCTCGGCTCCGTCATACCGCACAGTCAACGCAGGAGGGGCGGCTGTTTGGGTCATCGAGAACAACTGTATCGGCACCAGCCCGAAGTGCACCGCATACCGGCAAGAAGTATTACTCGAAGGCGCAGGCCTCCCGGTGGCATCCCTACCGAGTAGGGGCAGAATCGAACCGTCCTTGACCGGCACTGGCGGCATCGAAGCGCCGCCAGCGTGGACTCGGTCCGGGACTGGCGCGGCCCGTTTTCGATCAGGAGGCATCGGGTAACCGGCCGTCTATGCACGAGAGCGACGGAATTTTCCCCGACGACGTGCCCATCGCCGACGCCGCCGAGCAAGAGCGGCCCACCGCGGAGTTCTTGTCGTCTTCGGCCGACGACGACTATGCCGAGCCGCCGCTACAGGGCGAAGTGCCGTTGGAGGCCAATCCTGCCGACTGGCAAGAGCAAGAAGAGAGCGTCCTCATCGATCCGGAACTCGAAGAGCCGGCACAACCCGGGGCGGACGACGAATAGCAGTAGGCGTTGGTCAGCCAACCGTCGAGTCGCGCAGGCGTTATCCCGCGGCCGCAGTGAGCTGCTCGCCGTGTCCGGCGGTCACATCCTGGATGAACTCGCCGATGTAGTGCAGCGCTCTCCTGCCCTCCGGTAGGACGTCGGCCGCGATCGGGAAGTCGTGTATCTGGCCTTCCCACAAGTGCAAGTCACAACGAATCCCGTTGACACCCAACCGATACGCCATGAGCTCAGCGTCGGGGAGCAATAGCTCGTCGCAACTGACATGGATGGTGACCGGCGGCATCATGGACAGGTCGGCGTCGACGGGCGAGACGACCTTGTCCGGGGTGATTCCGCGCTTGTCTCGCATGGGCGCCTCGCCGAGGTATCGGGAGAACATGGAGAACGCTGCACGGGTGAACATCGAACAGCGACGCGCGTTGCGGTGCTTGAGCTTCCGTGCTGGGTCGGGGTCGGTAAACGGCGAAATCGCCGCGACCCCGGCTGGTGTCGCCAGCCGGCTCTTGATGGCAGAAAGGGTGGTCATGAATGCGAGGTAACCGCCGGCCGAGTCACCCGCGACGACAATCTGGTCACCGCCGTAGCCGCGCTCGTGTAACCAGCGCAGGCCGGTCAGCCCGTCGTCAATAGCATCGGTGACCTGGAATGCCGGTAGCTTGCGATAGCCCACAGTGAGTATCGGGGCGTTCGCCGCCTTTGACAGCCGCATGACGAGCGAACGGTGAGTATTGAGTCCGCAGGTGAGAAACGCGCCACCATGGAAGTACAGGATCGCTCGGTTTGACGACACACCCGGCGCACGCACCCATTCGGCGGTGCAGTTCTGCAGTTTCACCGGCTCGATTTCGGCGTCCGGCCACCGGTGCGGAAATAATCCGGCCATGGTGTCTACGTACTCGAAAGGCCAGTGCAGGTTGGGCTGCAGCGCCCAGGCGCGCACAAAGTTCTTCACCAGTAACCGACTGGCCATGGACACCGCGAGCGATTGCGGGCTGTGACGACGATGGACTCGACGCCGGATCGGACCGCTGCTGCGCCACGCGAGGGGCGGATACTGCGCTGTAACCATTGACCACTCCTAATTCCCGAGCTCTCCGAGTACCCCCGCCCCGCACCGGCAAACGGAAGAATTCTCTATGTGTGATCTAGTGCACTGCTGGGTAGTCAGGGTGAGGCCGCGCACGCGAGGGCCCTCGAGCAAGTGCGCAGAGGTGGCGCTTGTTAAGCGTGTCAGTGAACACTTGTAGTATTCAAATACGTCCTGGTGACGCCCCACGAAAGTTGGTCCTACAAGCCAGTTTTGCGCGGGTCAACTTGTGCCCGGTGTACGACTGTGTACCATGCATACCATGGCCGAGCGTGGAGCAACTCCCCAAGTCCCTCGCGGGCGGCGACTGTTCCTCCGCGCAGTGCGCCAACTCTTCAGCCCCCTGAAGCCCGACGACTACCTCGAGATGATCAACCCGCTCTGGACCACCAAGGAACTTCGCGGGAAGGTCGAGCGAATCGAACCGCAGGGTTCGGAAGCGGCCAGCGTGCTGATCCGCCCGGGATACGAATGGCCCAGCCATAAACCCGGTCAATATGTGCGACTGGGCGTAATCATCGACGGGCGTTACCACTGGCGTGCCTACTCGCTGACATCGGATCCTGAACCCCAAGACGGATTGATCAGCGTCACGCCCAAGAGGGTGGACGGCGGCGCCGTGTCGCCCTACCTCGTGGAGCAGATCCAACCCGGTGAAGTGGTTCGGCTCGGCGAAATCGAAGGGGTCTTCACCCTGCCCGACCCGCTGCCGCGCAAGATGCTGTTCATCAGCGCGGGTAGCGGCATAACACCGATCATGAGCATGCTGCGCAGCCTCGACCGGCGCGACGAGCTCGGCGACGTGGTCGTCATTCACTCCGCGCGCACGCGCGAACAAGTCATGTTCCTCGACGTACTGGAAGACCTCGATCGCCGCCATGACGGGCTGCGGCTGGACCTGCGGCTCACCTCCGAGCGCGGCCGCATGTCGCCCAAGGATCTCGACGAAATCTGTTCCGACTGGCGGGAGCGTGAAGCGTTCTGTTCCGGTCCCAGCGAACTGCTCGACGGGTTGATCGAACACTGGGAGGCCAACGCCAACCCGGATTGCCTGCACTACGAGCGGTTCCAGCCCAAGATCGGCGGCGACGGGGAAGCCGGCGAAGGCGGCGAAGTCAAGTTCCTGGAGAGCGAGACGACCGTCGAATGTGACGGCAGCACACCGATACTCGAGGCCGGCGAGGAGGCCGGTCTCAAGCTCGCCTACGGCTGCCGGATCGGGATCTGCCATACCTGCGTCGGGACATTGAAGTCCGGCAAGCTGCGCGATTTGCGCTCCGGTGACGTCATTGAGCCGGTCGGACAAGACGTAAGAATCTGTATCCACACCGCCGAAGGTGACGTGGAACTCGAACTGTGATCGAAAGGAGCCACAGTGACCGCTTCGCTGGACAAGCCAGTTGAGAAGCCCCTACACCGCCTGACCGAGCAAGAGCTGGAGAAGCTCGCCAAAGAGTTCGACGCGATACACGACGAGGTGTTCGCCGACCTGGGTGAGCGTGACCGGCGATACATCAAGACGGTCATCTCGGTACAACGCCAGATCGTGGTGGTCGGCCGAGTGCTGTTGCTGGCGTCTCGATCCAGGACCGCATGGGCGCTTGGCACCGCGTGCCTGGGCATGGCCAAGATCTTGGAGAACATGGAGATCGGCCACAATGTGATGCACGGCCAATGGGATTGGATGAACGACCCCGACATCCACTCCTCGGTGTGGGACTGGGACACCGCCTCCACCGCCGAGGCGTGGAGACATTCCCACAATTACATCCATCACACGTATACCAACATCTTGGGCAAGGATAAGGATCTCGGCTACGAGATCATGCGGATCGATCCGGCCCAGCAGTGGAAGTGGGGCTACCTGTTCCAACCGCTGTACAACATGCTGCTGACGGTGCTGTTCGAGTGGGGCGTCGCGGTTCACGACATGGATATCGACGCCATCCGCCGCCGGGAGAAGCCTTGGCCGGAAGTGCGCAAGGACCTCAAAGGCATTTGGGGCAAAGCCCGTTCGCAGATTCAGAAGGATTACGTCGGTTGGCCGGTGATCAGCGCGGGCGCGTTCGCTCTGGCGCAATTGGCCCTCGGTGGCCGTTTAGACCAACCGGCACAGTCCCGAATTGGCCGGCGGCTCCGCAGGATCTCCAACAAGGGGCGGATCGGCGCGACGGCGAACTTCCTCGACCGCTACCTGCCCGGAGTGGAAAGCACCTACCTGCGGACCCTGGCCGCCGACGCGCTGGCCAACGTCATCCGCAATGTGTGGGCGCACGCCATCATCTTCTGCGGCCACTTCCCCGACCAGACCTACACATTCACCCAAGAAGAGGTCGAAGACGAAACGCGCGGCGGTTGGTATGTGCGGCAGTTGATCGGCGCGGCCAACATCGAAGGCAGTCCGCTCTTCCACGTCATCAGCGGCAACCTGGGGTATCAGGTCGAGCACCACCTGTATCCGGACATGCCCAGTAGCCGGTACTCCGAGATCGCGCCGAAGGTCAAGGAGATCTGTGAGCGTTACGAATTGCCCTACAATTCAGGGCGATTCGGCAAGCAGTGGTACACCGTGCACCGCAGCATCTTCCGCCTGGCCTTTCCCGGCGGCAAGCCGCGCCCCAAGCCGGGCCCGTACCACGGGGAAGAACGGTCCAGCGGCACGCACGACTCGAGCGAGGCGCAACGATTCCGAGACCGCGTGCCTGCCGAACATCCCGCCGCCGGCCCCGAACACGATTCGACCGGCGTGGAGGTGCAACCGCCGCCGCGCGGCAAGGACGGATAACGGTCAGATCACCGTCACCGGTATGCCGTTGAGGACGCCGTTACCGGACGGCTCGTCGATAAATGTCGGCGGGGAAAGCACATTTGTATTGACGCCGGGCGAGCCGTTCGCCACCGCCATCCGAGTGCCCGCCTTCCCGTGACCCCAGCCGTGTGGCATGGACACCACCCCGGGCTTGATCGCGTCGGTGACTTCGACCGGAACCGAGATCTCGCCGGCTTCGGATTTCACCGTGACCACCTCATCGTCGGTGATTCCCCGCTCCGCGGCGTCGTCCGGATGGATCTGCAAGGTGCAGCGGTCCTTGCCCTTCATCAACGCGGGGACGTTGTGCAACCACGAGTTGTTTGACCGAAGGTGTCTGCGGTTGACCAGGACCAGCGGTTCGGTAGGTCGCTCGAGGCGCGCGGCCAGTCGTGGCAGGTCGTCGAGCAGGTATGGCGGAGCGAGCCGGATCTTCTTGTCGGGTGTGCCCAGTATGTCGGGCAGTTGCGGCACCATGGGCCCGAAGTCGAGGCCGTTGGGATTGGCCTTGAGCAGGTCCAGGGTCAGACCATCGGGGTTCTCGCCGTACCGGTCGCCGAACGGGCCAGTGCGCAGCGTGAGGTCGAGCATTCGTTCTGGACCGCCGTGATCGTAGAGCTTGCGAAGCTGCGCACCGTCCAGACCGCGGGTGAATGCCAGGTAGTCGAAAAAGCCGTCATCGATCGCCGCGACGTCGACGTCCTCGGCCGGTGTGCCCGTGCACAGGCCGGTGAGTCGGATCAGAATCTCCCACTCGTGCGGTCGATCACCCGGATCGAACACCTGCTCGGAGTACTTGGCGAAGCTGCGGATCGCGAACTGCAACACCAGATCGTCGTGGTGCGGCTGCTCGAGGGCGGATAGCCCGGGCAGGATAACGTCGGCGTGCCGGGTGGTCTCGTTGAGCCAGAGGTCGACAGAGATCATCGCTTCCAGATTGGGCAGCACTTCGTCGAGCTTGTCTCCGCCCGGTGTTGATAAGACCGGGTTGCCGGCCACCGTGATGAGCGCCTTGAGCTGACCCTCGCCAGGTGTTGCGATTTCTTCGGCCATGCACGACACCGGTGCCTGGCCCAGCACCTCTTTGGCCCCGCGCACCCTGGTATGCCAGCGTCCGAAATCAGCGACACCGCCTTCCAGTCCCGGCAGCGGCTGGGTGGTGATGGACCAGGCTGCCGGCTTCGGGAACATCGCCCCTCCAGGGGCGTCGAAGTGGCCGGTCAAAATGTTGATCACGTCGACAAGCCAACTGGCCAGGCTGCCGAACTCCTGGTTGCACAACCCAATCCGGCCATACACCACCGCTTTCTCGGTGCCCGCCAGCTCGCGCGCCAGCCCCCGCATCCGCTCCTCGGCGATGCCGGTGGCAGCGCTGACCCGGCTCGGCGGCCAAGCCGCGGCGACCTGCCGCATCGTGTCGACGCCTTCGACGTGCGGACCGGGATTGACCATGCCTTCGTCGAAGAGCGTGTGCGCGACGGCGAGCAGCAACGCGGCATCTGTGCCCGGTACTATCGGCAGCCACTCGTCGGCATGGGCCGCCGTGACGGTGCGCACCGGATCGATCACAATCACTCTGCCGCGCTTGCGGATCGCGTCAATCAGGCCCATCACGTCGGGGGCGGCCAGCAGCGACCCCTGAGACGCGGCCGGATTCGCGCCCATGATGACGAGCAGGTCGGTGCGCTCGATGTCGGGCACCGGAAAACTCCACCAGCCGCCGTACATCAGGTGCGACGACAAATTCTTCGGCCACTGATCGACCGTGCCCGGCGAGTACGTGACGGGCATCCCCGACATGCCCAGCAGCACTCCGGAGTAGCGAGCCAGCGAGAAGGAGTGGGCCAGCGGGTTACCGGTGTAGGCGGTGACAGCACCAATGCCGTATTCGCGTATCACCGGGGTCAGCAGCTCGGTGCAGCGCCGAAACGCCGCGTCCCAACTGACCTCTTGCCAGCGCCCGTCGACTTTGACCAGTGGGCGTCGGATCCGGTCCGGGTCGTGGTGCAGCTCACCCAACGACACGCCCTTGGGACAGATGTGTCCGCGACTCCACACGTCGTCCCGGTGGCCCCGGATGCCGGTGACTTGTCCCCCTTCGACCCGAATTCTCAAGCCGCACATAGCTTCACAGAGCGGGCAGGTATGCAGATAGGTGCCGTCCCGGGCGGTGCTCACCCGGATAGCATATTACGCTACCGAGAGTAGCGGAAGTGTCCGATTGCGACCGGAGATGAGCTTCAACTGGCACTTCTGGACCCGTTCGCGCATCATCGCGCTATGAAACGAGAAGTGGGCGCCGAACTGGAAGTCGAGATCACGGCGGCGACCACGTTGGAATTCCAGATAGCCGTGGCACCACATCCGGGGGCCGAGGTCTTCGAGTCGTTGCGCTTCTCCTTGGACGGACAAGCCATAGATCCGGTGGAAATCAGCGGTGTGCACGGCAACCGTATCCATAAGTTCGACGCAGCGGTGGGCACACTGAAAGTCGATTACGCGGCGACGATCATCGGTCAGACCGATCCCGCGCCGGTAACCGACTACGATCAATCGATGTATCTGCGGCCGAGCCGCTACGCCGAGTCGGACAAGTTTTTCGGTTTTGCGGCAACCGAATTCGGCAGTGAGCTGAACGCGACGACGCTGCTAGAGCACGTGAGCTCTTGGGTCGGCACACGGCTGGATTATGTGCCTGGATCCAGCGATCCCATCGACGGTGCGGTCGATACGTTGCTCGCCGGCAGGGGTGTGTGCCGCGACTATGCCCATCTGGTTGTGGCGTTGTTGCGTGCGGTCAATGTGCCTGCTCGTTTGGTCTCGGTGTATGCGCCCGGGGTGAACCCGATGGATTTCCACGCGGTGGCCGAAGCGTTCGTCGACGGCCGATGGCGCGTCGTGGATGCGACGTTGTTGGCACCGCGACAGAGCCTGGTCCGCATAGCCACCGGGCGCGACGCCGCTGATACCGCATTCCTGGACAACCACAACGGCATGATCACCCTCAACAGCATGATGGTGACGGCCGTCGTGGACGGTGACCTGCCGAAGGATTCGATCGACGAACTGGTTTGCATCCGGTGAACCGCGGGTCACTCTCCGGCGCCGGCAGAACGAGGTCGCGTTGCCCCCGAAGCAGTTATCGCTCAACGCTTTAGGAGTCTTGAACGCACAGCGCTCGGACCGCCGAGGCGAGACCCAAGCTGCGACACCGAGGGAGCCGGTTCCCTCTGTGTTAGGGTTGCGGCCGGGTGTAACTGATTACATCCACTTAAGAAGAGAGAAGTTAGTATGGCACAGGGAACTGTGAAATGGTTCAACGCGGAAAAGGGCTTCGGCTTCATCGCTCCTGACGGCGACGCGAAGGACGTGTTCGTCCACTACTCCGAGATCCAAGGGAGCGGTTTCCGTTCCCTCGACGAGAATCAACGAGTTCAATTCGATATCGCTCAGGGTCCGAAGGGTCCGCAAGCGGTCGGAGTGACCGCGGTCTAGCGATCGAAGCCCCTGGGGCTGAGGGTGTGTCGGCCCGCATCTCGGACTGGCACATCTGTTCTCAGCCCCAGGGTCCGCTCACTTCACGCATACCCCAAAGCCGCATTCTCCGCGCGAATTCGCACGTTGAGGATCACGGCGTTGGCCACACTGAACACCAGCGCCGTCAGCCAAGCCGAATGTATCAACGGCAGTGCGGCGACCTCGGCCGCGACCGCGGCATAATTCGGATGACGCAACCATCGATAAGGTCCGATGGTGACCAACGGCGCCTCGGGGATCACGATGAGCCGCGGGTTCCAGCGTTTGCCCAACACTGCGACGCAGCGCCAGCGAATTGCGGTGCTGAGCAGCACCACTCCTACCATCGGCCAGCCCAGCCAGGAAATGAATGGCCGGTTCAGTGCCCAGACTTCGACGATGCAGGCGACCAGCACCAGCGTGTGCATGCTCACCATGGCCGGGTAGTGATCGCGGCCGAACTCCTTGCCGCCGCGAGCCATTGACCATGCTGCATTGCGTTGGGCGACCGCCAGTTCGACCAGACGTTCCATACCGACGGCCAGGACGAACAGGTAGTAGTACACGTCCGCCCTCACCAGCGCAGTAGCAGCAGTTCGAAGCTGAACCCTGGGCCCATCGCGAGCATCAGTCCCAACGCTCCCTCCGGTACCGGCTCGGAGATCGTCCGGCGCAGCACGTCGAGGACGGAAGCTGAGGACATATTGCCGTTGTCCCGCATGGATTCTCGACTGTGTATCAACGCTGGCGCCGGCAGCGACAACGCGTTCGCGATCGAGTCGAGCACCTTCGGGCCACCCGGGTGACAGACCCATGTCGAGATGTCCGCCGCTGTCAAACCGTGATCGGCGAGGAACTGATCGACTTCACCGCGCAGGTACTGATCAGCCATTCTCGGGACGTCGCGTGACATGACCAGTTGGAAGCCGCTGGAACTCACGTTCCACCCCATCACGTCGACGGTCGCGGGGATGACCCTACTGCGCGTAGCGAGGATCTGCGGTCCGCGAATTTCGTTGTGCGACATGATCTTGCGTTCTGCCCCGGTAGCCGCCACTGCGGCCGCACCGTCACCGAATAAGGACACCCCGATCAGCGCCGGAATGGATGTGTCGTCACGCTGCAACGTCAATGAGCAGAGCTCCACGGACAGCAGCACGGCGACATCGTTGGGAAAGCCGCGCAGGTAGTCGTGCACACGGGCCAGCCCCGCCGCGCCCGCCACGCAGCCCAGACCGAACAGCGGAATGCGTTTTACGCTCGGACGCAATCCGATTCGCGAGATCAGTCGGGCATCGATGGTGGGGACGGCGATGCCGGTACTGGAAACCATGACTATGGTGTCGACTTCGGCGGGTTCGATGTGAGCCGACTCCAGCGCGGAAAGTACCGCGCGCTCACCAAGATCCACGGCAACCTCGATGTAGGCGGTGTTGGCCTCGGTGAACCCGGTCATCGTCGGATACCGCGACAACGGCAGCGCGAGGCTACGCTCGTCGACCCCGGTGGTGCGGACGAATCGCAAGAATTCTGGGTCGGTAACCTCGGTGAGCTCCCGCGCCACCTCATCCTGGTTGTACCGGTGCGGTGAGAAGGCGACGCCGGTGCCGGCGACGTGTGGAGCGCCACCGCCATATCGGGCGGCCTGGTCCACAAGGGGGGAATAACTTGTAACTGTCATGCCTAGGCTACGAACCGATACCCGCGAAAGGTTCATCGACACGTGGTGACAATTTGCACAGCAGCGTTTCGACGGCCGCCGGGGCACCGGTTATCCGCAGCTCACCGACTCTGGTTGAGACCTAACCGAACGCCTGCAGGTCGGCGTCGAACACCGATATCGGTTCGAGTATGACGCCGTTCTCCTCGACGTAGCGGTCCCACAGCCCCACCAGTTCGATCAGCTTGTCCGGTCGCGCCGCGGCTTGATCATGGATCTCTCCGGGATCGGTCGACAGGTCATAGAGCTGCCACGCCGCTGAACCGTACGGCGCGGGCAGATACAGGGCCTTCCAGTCGCCCTGGCGTATGGCGCGGCGGCCGAACAACTCCCATCCGGTCCCCGTGGCCTGGCTATGCACGTCTGCGACCGAGCCGGAGAGGTATCCGACCAGCGAGCGGCCGCGCATGGCGGCCACCTCCCGGCCGCGGTAAGTCGTCCCGGGATGCGCAACGCCAGCGAGATCCAACAACGTTGGGGCGATATCCATGACGGTTGTGAACGCCGTCCCGATCTCGCCCTGCCGCTGGAACCCGGGCCAGGTGACAAAGCCGACCACCCGAATTCCGCCTTCGGTGGTGAAAGCTTTGTGCAGCCGCGACGGCGCGGTGGCGGCCTGCGCCCAACGCGGGCCGTACCAGATGTAAGAGGTCGGGCCGCCGAGGTTGTCAAGGCTGTTGTCGCAATGCTTTTCGATTTGTGCGGCGATCTGCGCCCCGCGAAGGGGCATCGCCTCAACGATCGCGCCCTCAGCACCGTTGTCCGAGAGAAAGATGACGACGGTATTGGCCAATTCACCGGTCTGGGTCAGGTACTCGATCACGCGGCCGATATTCCAGTCCATGCGATCGACCATCGCGGCATAGACTTCCATGCTGCGCGCGGACTTGGCGCGCTCGCTGGGCGTCATGTCTTCCCACTCCGGGGCGCCGTCAGCCACCACCGGGTGGGCTTCGACATCAGCCGGACACAGGCCAAGCCGTTTCAATGCGGCCAACCGCTCGTCGCGTAATGCGTCCGGGCCGTCGTCATAACGGCCCCGATACGCCGCAATCGACTCTTCGGGTGCTTGCAGCGGCCAGTGCGGCGCTTGGAACGGCAGATAGGCGAAAAACGGTCTGTCGTCATCGGCGGGACGGTCATGGAGGTAACGCAGCAGGGTGTCGGTATAGAAGTCCGATGAGTAGAAGTCCTCACCAACCGAGACGAACCGGTCGTCTTCGGTGTAAAGCGTTGGGACGGGCGAGAACCCGGCTGCGGCTGCGCCGCCGTAGTGGCTGGCGCCGGCGGGCAACAAGGCGAAGGATCGCTCGAAGCCCCGTGCCCACGGTGATGTTTCGATCGTTGCGCCGAGGTGCCACTTACCGGACATCAGCGTCAGGTAGCCGGCGTCGCGTAGCAGCTCGGGTAACGCGACGACGCGGTCGTTCAGATAGCCCTCATAGCCCGGAGCACCTTGGAAACCGGGGACGGCGACCTCGAGCATCGTCCCGATTCCGGCGATGTGGTGATCGGTTCCAGTGAGCAGCATCGCCCTCGTCGGCGAGCATGCCGGCGCGGAATGGAAATCGGTCAACCGAATCCCCGCATAGGCCAGCCGGTCAAGGTTCGGTGTCGCGATTTCGCCGCCGAACGCGCCGATATCGGAGAACCCGAGGTCGTCGGCCACAATCACGAGGAAGTTTGGTCGCGTCACGATGCAGCATCCTGTCAGCTCTCGGCGCGGTAGGAAATGGGTCTGCGCACCCTTGGCGCTGCCGTGACCGAAGATATGAGCATGGTGCAGGCAACAGGCCCGCTGCTCGCCGACCGGGTCGCCGTAGTGACCGGCGGCGCAGGCGGCATCGGCGCGGCGACGTCCCGCCTCTTCGCCCAGCACGGCGCGTCGGTGGTCATAGCGGACATCGACGCCGAACGCGCCCAGCGCACCGCCGACGAGATCGGCCCGTCGGCGCTACCGGTGTCGGCGGACGTTCGGGACGAAGACGACGTCGACGCTTTGGCGCAGATGGTGCTGGATCGCTACGGGCGGGCCGACATATTGGTGAACAACGTGGGTCATTGGGTGCGGCATCCGGGCAGCTTCGCCGGCACCGGTCCTCCGCTGTGGGACGAGTTGTACCGGGTGAATCTGCACCATGTCTTCCTCGTCACTCGCGCATTCCTGCCCGACATGGTTGCCCGGCGCGCCGGGGCGATCGTCAATGTCTCGTCCGTGGAAGGGCTGCGGGGATATCCCGAGGACCCGGTATACGCCGCATTCAAGGCTGCCGTCATCCAGTTCACCCGAAGCCTGGCGGTTCAGGTGGGCCGCGACGGCGTGCGGGTCAACGCGATCGGCCCGGACGTCACTGAAACGCTGCAGGTGCCGTACTCGCAGTGGCTGTCTGAGGACGAGCAGACGCAATGGCCGCAATGGGTGCCGGTGGGCAGGATGGGTGTGCCTGAAGACCAAGCCCGAGTAATTTTGTTCCTGGCCTCCGACCTGTCGGCGTTCGTCACCGGCCACACGATTCCCACCGATGGCGGTACCGCTGCGGCCGGCGGATGGTTCCGGTCCTCGCGGCGGCCGGACCGGGAGTGGACAAACCGTCCGGTTGCCCCTTGAAGCGTGTGTCCAAGGGGTTAACTGCTCGGCGCTCGGCAGCGAAATCGATATCTGTTAAATATGTTGCTAGATACGGCTAAAGTCTGGGTGCCGCGCTGCCGAGGCGCTAGATGCATCCAGTTCCCGAGGGGATCCTGTTGAACGTGCCATCCCTGCGTGCTCCGATGTCGACGGGGCCTCGCAACGTGACGGGTATCGTGCTGCTGGTGCTGCTGGCCGCGGGACTCACCTTCGTCGGCGTCCACGGCGGACGTCAGCACGGCAGTACGTCGCAGCCGTCCGGCGCCCAGCCGTCGTCCTCGGCCACACCCCCCAGCGTCTTCGCCATCCCGGGTTGCTACACCCCGTCATTTCCTCCCTTCGCCCGTCCCATCCGCTTGAAGGTCGTCGGGTGCGCCAGCACAGCTGTTGCGTTACAGGACATGTCGTGGAGTTCCTGGGGCCCACAAGGCGCCGACGGGACTGGCGTCGCCAATTTCAAGATCTGCGACCCTAACTGCGCGCGCGGATATGAACTCACCAAGCCAGTTGTCGTGCACGCGTGGAATCCCCAGCCGCCGCGGCCGGACTCCGGTTGTTCGGCGGGACTTCAGATCTTCGGCGATATGATCCTGGCCTTCCCGCAAGGACCTCCTCCGGACAGCGGTCAACCACTGAATGCCCAGTACAACGGCATGCCGGCGGTGCACTACGTCAACTACTCGGTGACCAACGCACCGGACCGCCGTTTCATCGGCTACACGTTTTGCAACTGACGTCCACTAAGAGCCCATTGGGTTCCATTGCCTTGAGTGGACGGCAAAGATTGCGGCACAACGCGATCGCCCGAATTCTCCGGTTTGAGCCCGCCTCTCCCCCGCCGGTCACAGCCGCGGCAAACCCCAGCCCCGATACTCACCGCCGCCCACATGCTTAGGCAGCGGGTTCAACGGTTATACAGTGCAGCGCGACCGCAGGTGTTCGCGCCCGCAAGTCTGGTCGAGCCCCAGCAGGAAGTCAGGAGACACGGTGACTACGAGTGCCAGTTCGCAGCGCACGGCGGCATCGACTGCCAGCGGTGAAGACCGCCCCGAAGTCTGGCCTGGCAAGGCTTATCCGCTGGGAGCGACCTACGACGGGTCAGGGACCAACTTCGCAGTTTTCAGCGAGGTCGCCGAGCATGTCGAATTGTGCCTGTTCGATGACGACGGCAACGAAACCAAGATCGGGTTGCCCGAGGTCGATGGATTCGTCTGGCACGCGTTTCTGCCCAGTGTCCAACCGGGCCAGCGCTACGGATACCGGGTGCACGGCCCCTACGACCCGGGCAACGGCCAACGCTGCAACCCCAACAAGCTGCTGGTAGACCCGTATTCCAAGGCGATCGACGGCAGCTTCCAGTGGGATCAGTCGCTGTTCAGCTACAACTTCGGCGACCCGCAGAGCCGCAACGACGAGGACTCGGCGGCCAATATGCCCAAGTCAGTGGTGATCAACCCCTACTTCGACTGGGGAGTCGACCGTCCGCCCGGACACGAATACGCCGACACCGTCATCTACGAGGCCCACGTCAAAGGGCTCACCCAGACCCACCCGGCGATTCCCGAACGCATGCGCGGCACCTACTCGGCGATCGCTCACCCGGCGATCATCGATCATCTCACCAGCCTCGGCGTCAACGCGATCGAATTGATGCCCGTGCATCACTTCGCCAACGACTCCACCCTGATCGACAAGGGATTGTCGAACTACTGGGGGTACAACACCATCGGCTTCTTCGCCCCCGACTTCAAATACGGCGCCACCGACATACCCGGCGGGCAGGTGCAGGAATTCAAAGCGATGGTGCGCACCCTGCACGAAGCCGGTATCGAGGTGATTCTCGACGTCGTCTACAACCACACGGCCGAGGGCAATCACATGGGCCCGACTCTCTGCATGCGCGGTATCGACAACGCCGCGTATTACCGGCTCGTCGACGACGACAAGCAGTACTACATGGACTACACGGGCACCGGCAACAGCCTCAATGTCGGTCATCCCCACACGCTGCAACTGATCATGGACTCGCTGCGTTACTGGGTCACCGAGATGCATGTGGACGGCTTCCGGTTCGACCTCGCGTCCACCCTGGCTCGTGAGTTCTACGACGTCGACCGGCTCTCGGCATTCTTCGAACTTGTGCAGCAGGATCCGATTGTCAGTCAGGTGAAGCTGATCGCCGAACCCTGGGACGTTGGCCCGGGCGGATATCAGGTCGGCAACTTCCCTCCGCAGTGGACCGAGTGGAACGGCAAGTTTCGTGACTCGATTCGCGACTTCTGGCGGGGAGAGGATGCCATCCTGAGCGAATTCGCCTCCCGGATAAGCGGTTCGGCCGACCTGTACGAGCACACCGCGCGCCGGCCGGTCGCCTCGATCAATTTCGTCACCGCACACGACGGTTTCACGCTTCGTGACCTGGTGTCTTACAACGAAAAACACAACGAAGCCAACGGTGAAGACAACAACGACGGGGAGTCCCACAACCGATCGTGGAACTGCGGGGTCGAAGGCCCGACGGACGACCCGGAGATCAACGCGCTGCGCGCCCGCCAGCAGCGCAACTTTTTGGCGACAACCATCCTGTCGCAGGGCGTCCCGATGATCTGCCACGGCGACGAACTGGGTCGCACCCAGAACGGCAACAACAACGGCTTCTGTCAAGACTCGGAGCTCACCTGGATCAACTGGGACAACGCGGACCCCGATCTGATCGAGTTCACCAGCGCGGTCACCGCGATCCGGGCCGCGCATCCGGTGTTCCGCCGTCGCCGATTTTTCACCGGCGCTCCGGTGCGCCGGCGCGGCGCCAAGGGCCTACCTGACATCTCGTGGTTCAGGCCGGACGGGTCGGAGATGAACGACGAAGACTGGGACTCAGGCTTCGGCAAATCAATCGCGGTCTACTTGAACGGTCTCGGTGTTCCGGGCACCGACGCGCGCGGGCAGCGCATCACCGACGACTCGTTTGTGCTGTGCTTCAACGCCCACCACGAGCCGATCGACTTTGTCCTGCCACCAGAGGAATTCGGTCCCGGCTGGACTCCGGTATTGGACACGAACCTGGCGACCGGCCAGGTCGAACAAGACGGCGCTTTGAAAGCCGGCGGCACGATCCCGGTACAAGGCCGTTCCATGGTGCTGTTGCAAGCCACCTCCGAGACCGGCGAGTAGCCAAAGCCGTTGCGGGTGTGAGTCGTTGGCCGATCCGCTCGAACCTTCACGAGGTTAGGGCGGTGCGGCGCTGAGTGTTGGCGGCTTAATTTGGTGGCGATCGGGGAATGAATACCGGTACCCACATGCACCCCCGCCAGACCGTGAGGATCGCTATGAGCGCGAAGTCGAAAGCCTTCTACATGCCGCTTTCCATTGCCACCAGTGTCACCGGAGGCCTCCTCGCGGGCGCCATCTTCAGCCAGGTATGGAAGCGTTTCACCGACGAAGACCAGGCCCCGCCGGACCCGAAGGACTTGAGCAACTCGGCCCGGTCGGCGCTCATCGGCGCCGGACTGCAGGGCCTGATCTTCGGTGTGGTGAAGGCAGCGGTCGACCGGGTGGGTGCCCGCGGCTACCAAGCTGTCACGCACGAATCCCCGGTTCCCTAGCCGTCCAAGCCGGCGAACTGCACCACGCGCCGCCAGTAGAACGTGTTACAGTTTGCCGACCCGCCGACGGGGCCGGGGTGATCGGCTGTGTGCGTCAGGAGGAGCCGTCATGGATCCTGTGCAACGAGACGCACTGTGCGGCATGGCTTCTCATCCTCGCAGCGGCCGCCGCCCACGGTGATGACCAAGACCCGCTCACTGCTGATCGTCGGTGCAGCGTACGCCGTAGCGGTGGGCCTGGCCGCCGCATGGCTCGTCTGGGGTCCATCCACCGGACGGCTGTGGCTGGACACCCTGATCGCCGACGTGGTGGCCACGCTGACGGTCTTCGTATTCAGCCGCGTCTACCGCAACTCGAGCTGCTACGACGCGTACTGGAGTGTTATCCCCCCGCTGCTGACCTTCTACTGGTGGAGTCAGGCCGGCTCGGGCGTCGATCCGGTGCGCTGCTGGCTGGTCGCGGGGCTGGTGCTGTTGTGGGCGGTGCGGTTGACCGGTAATTGGGTGTACGGATTCCCCGGTTTGCATCATGAAGACTGGCGTTACCCCATGTTTCGGCAACGTGCAGGACGTTGGGAAGCTGTCGCTGATTTAGTGGCGATTCACCTCATCCCCACGGTGCAAGTCTTCGTCGCCATGTTGCCGGTCTACGTGTGTGTCACCCGTGCTGGTCGCGACATCCGTTGGTTGACCGTCACCGCCTTCGTCCTCGGCGTGGCGGCGGTGACCCTCGAGTTCTTTGCGGATCTGCAATTGCACCGGTTCGTCCGGACACGGCGACCCGGCGAGGTCATGGACCGCGGACTGTGGAGTTGGTCGCGGCATCCGAACTACTTCGGAGAGTTCAGTTTCTGGTTCGCCCTGGCCCTCTTCGGGGTTGCCGCCGCTCCCTCCGACGGGTGGTGGCTGTTCATCGGCGCGCTTTCCATGCTGGGCATGTTTTTGGGCGCCAGTATCCCGATGATGGAGGCGCGCAGCCTGCAGCGGCGGCCGCGCTACCGAGAAGTGATCGATCGGGTGCCGCGGTTCGTGCCCAGGCCGCCGCGTCGAGTCGCGGCATGAGCCGCAAGCGGGTCGTCATCGCCGGACTCGGTGACGTCGGTCTTTTGACCGCCATCCGGTTGTGCCGGCATGTCGAGGTAGTCGGCATCTCCGCAAAACCCGCGCTGGTCAGCGGCCAGGAACTCGGCCTGCGCCTGGCCAGGCCGAGCGATTGGGCTCGCGACTATTGGATTCCGTTCGACCGGTTCCGCCGCCTGGACGCGGTCAGGACGGTGCAAGCCGAGCTGACCCGACTGGACCTGGCGACCGGGAAGGTGTTCGGTCGTGGCGCCGATGGCGCACCAGTCGCCGAGGCGTATGACGCGTTGGTGATCTCGACCGGGGTGAGCAACGGCTTCTGGCGCCGACCCACCGTGCAATCCGCCGCCGAGATCGGCGCCGAGCTGCACGCCGCCCACCAGCGGCTGGCCGCGGCGGCATCGGTGGCCGTCGTCGGGGGCGGCGCGGCGGCGGTCAGCAGCGCTGTCAACATGGCCACCACCTGGCCGGACAAGCGGATAGATTTGTACTTTCCCGGCCAGCGCCCACTGCCGGCATACCACCCTCGTACATGGCAACGAATTCAGCAGCGGCTCAACATGCTTGGCGTCCAGCTCCACCCCGCTCACCGTGCCGTCCTGCCGGACGGGTTCACCGGTGATGAGATCACCAGTGGACCGATTCAATGGAGCACCGGGCAATCGCCGGCCACCGCTGAGGCCGTGCTCTGGGCAGTCGGACGGGTACGGCCCAACACCGGCTGGTTGCCGGCGGAGTTGCTCGATGAGCAGGGCTTTGTGCGCGTGACTCCGCAACTGCGCGTACCCGGACATCCCGGCGTCTTCGCCGTCGGTGACGTCGCCGCGACGGACCCACTACGCAGCTCAGCACGCAACCGTGGCGACGCCTTGGTGGCGAACAACATTCGTGCCGAATTAGCCGGTCGGCAGTTGCGCTCGTTCCGAGCGCCGCGCCGGCGGTGGGGTTCGTTGTTGGGCACCCAACCTGACGGGTTGGAAGTCTTCTTGCCCACCGGACATGCGTTCCGGTTCCCCTCCTGGGCGGTCGAACGGGTTGTGATGCCGGGGATCGTGCGCTGGGGCATGTATCGCGGTGTGCGCCCCAATGAACCATCGAAAGGGTTATCGGACAACAATATTGGTGAGAGGCCGTAGCCGGTGGAGATATGGGAGCTGATCGCTCGCGAGCAGATCCGTGACACGCTCGCGCGCTACAACTGGTCGGGGGACTCTGGACAGCTTGATCGGCTCGTAGCGACCTTCTGTCGCGATGGGGTGCTCGAGATCCGTGGCATGCCCACCTTGCAGGGCCGATCGGAAATCCTGGCTTTCCTCACCGGCGTCACCAAGAACGTCGCCAGTACCGCCACCACCACGGCCGTCGTTCGTCACAACGTCGCTAACCTGCTATTCGACGACGTCACTCCCGGTCGGGCCCATGTCTCGTCCTACTTCACCGTCACCACCCATATCGGGCTCGATCATTTCGGCCGCTACCGCGACACTCTGGTGCCCGACGGGGGCACTTGGCTCATCCAACACCGCCAGGTCACCACCGACTGGGCCGCTCCGGAGTCGACCATGGCCCGCCGCTAACCGGGCAGCGGCTGTCGACGCCAGGAACAAGCCCAGGGCGGTCCACCCGGGCGCGTCGCCCAGGCCGCTCTTGGCCATCAGCACCAGTGCGACACCGCCGAGGCAGATCAGCACACCGGCAGCGCTCGACCACCGGCCCGCAGCACGTAAGGGCGCATCCCACCAGGGCAACCGGCGATGCTCTAGCGGGGAGAGCAGGCGGAACATTGCGGTCATGACCGCGGCAAACACGGCCGCCCGTAGCGCAAGCAGAGCCCAGAACCCCGGGGCGTGCGGGTCGTAGGCATCCAGACCGGCCGCGTGCAAGCAGAAAGCGGCCACCGCGATCGCCGGAATGTGCCAGAGATACAACGTCATTGCTCCCCCGTTGCCCAGGGCAACGACCTGCCATACCCGCGGCCGGGACGCCCACCGGCGGACCGCTCCGGCGAACGCGACGAACAAGGACGACATCCACACGCAGTGCAGTGCCAACAGCAGGGTGGGTGGGGAGACATTGGAGACTCGCTCGGTGCCGGTGACGACTAGGGAGACCTCATAGGCCCCGCTTACCGCCAGCACGAATTGCCCGAGCAGCGCGGCGGCGCCCAACACCAGCGCCATCCGCGGGGTGATCAGCCGGCGGGCGTAGGCCACACCGATGACTACCGGAATCAGCCAAACCACGACGAAGTTCAAGGCGCCCGCTTCCGGGGTTCCGACGGCGAACCGAACACCGTCCAGCACGGCGGCCGCCACCAGCAGCGAGCCGAGGACCACGGCGACGGCACGTCCGGTGCGCAACCGCACGAACACGGGGACGAAGGCGAGGGTGACCAGGTAAACCCCGAGAAACCACAACAGCGCCACGCACTCCCGCCCCAACCCATCGGCAGATTGGTCGCCCAGGAGCATGCGCACCACGATCAGCGCCCCGACCCAAGCCGCCAGATACCAAAATGCCGGGCGGCACAACCGCTGCGCGCGCACGGCCAACCAGGTACCCCATGGCGTTCCGGCACGCCAACCGTATGCGCCGGCGGCGCCTCCCGCAAAGAAGAACAGCGGCATGACCTGCACGATCCAGGTGATGGGCGTCAAGGCGGGCACTTCTCCGAGCAGATTGCCGATGCGCACACCGGACGAATCGATGGTTGCCAACAACAACGCGCAGTGCCCGAACATCACGACGACTAGGGCGGCCAGTCGCGCCACGTCGACGGCGCGATCACGGTGTGACGGGGTGCAAGCCGCGAGGCGGCGCGGGTCGCTGATGAGCTGAGCGCTGGTCATGTGCCCACCATGCGGGGAAACGCATCCGGTGACATGAGTAGGACTACTCGTCCGTGCCTCAGCGCCCGAAGCCGGCATCCCGCAACGCCTGGGCCAAGGATCCGCTCGACGATTGCCGGCGCTCAGGTTTCTTGTCCCGGACGGGACCGGACCGGGGTGGCTGACCGCTGCGTCTGCCGCGGCTGGCCGGAGCCTCGTCGTTAAGGCGCAAACTCAACCCGATCCGCTGCCTTGGCACGTCGACATCGACGACTTTGACTCGGACGACCTGGCCGGAGCGCACCACCTCGCGGGGGTCGGAGACGAACCGGTCCGACATTGCCGACACGTGCACCAACCCGTCTTGATGCACCCCGACGTCGACGAAGGCTCCGAAGGCTGCCACGTTGGTCACGACGCCTTCCAGGATCATGCCCACTTTGAGATCGGCCACCTTTTCCACGCCGGCCGCAAAGGATGCGGTGGTGAAGGCGGGCCGGGGATCGCGTCCCGGCTTTTCCAGTTCGGCCAGGATGTCGGTGACGGTGGGCACACCGAATCGGTCGTCGGCGAAGTCGGTAGGTCGCAATGATCGCAAGGCTCGGGTGTCGCCGATGATTTCGGCTAAGGTGACACCGGATCGATTCAAGATGCGCCGCACCACCGGGTACGCCTCCGGGTGGACGCCCGAGGCGTCCAACGGGTCCTCGCCGTCACGGATCCGCAGGAAACCGGCACATTGTTCAAATGCCTTGGGCCCTAACCGGGGTACTTCCAACAACGCTTGCCGGTTGCTGAACGGTCCCATCCTGTCCCGATGCGCGACGATGGCTTCGGCCAAGTATTCCGATATGCCCGACACGCGCGCCAGCAGCGGGACCGAGGCCGTGTTGAGGTCGACCCCGACCGCGTTGACCGCCTGCTCGACCACAGCATCGAGGCTGCGGGAGAGGATTCCCGGTGTCAGGTCGTGCTGGTATTGCCCCACCCCGATCGACTTCGGCTCGATCTTCACCAATTCGGCCAGGGGATCTTGCAGGCGCCGCGCGATCGACACCGCGCCCCGGAGCGTCACATCCAACCCCGGCAGTTCGTGCGCCGCATACGCCGAGGCCGAGTACACCGACGCACCGGCTTCACTCACCATGGCCTTCACCGGTGGAATGGACCCGGCCGCCCGCATATCGGCGATGACCTCCGCGGCCAAGGCGTCGGTTTCCCGCGAGGCGGTGCCATTGCCCACGGCGATCAGTTCCACGCCGTGCCGGTCGATGAGCGCGGCCAACGTTGCCTTCGCGGAATCCCATTGCCGCTGAGGCTGATGCGGAAAAATCGCACCAGTGTCAACCACCTTGCCGGTGCCGTCGACCACCGCGACCTTGACGCCGGTCCGGAAACCCGGATCGAGTCCGAGCGTGGTGCGTGCTCCCGCTGGGGCGGCCAGCAACAGATCCTTGAGGTTCTCGGCGAACACCGCGACAGCTTCCCCTTCCGCGCGTTGTCGCAGCCTGGTGCGAGCATCGATGGTCGCGGAGAACAACAGCCGTGCGCGCCAGGCGAGGCTGATCGTGGTAGCCAGCCACGGCGTCGCCGCACTCTCGGATGACAGATCGACACCGAGGGCTTCGGCGACCATGGCTTCATACTCAGCGCCCTGTCCACCGTCGAAGGCCAGGCTCAGAACCTTTTCCTTCTCCCCGCGCAGCACCGCAAGAACCCGGTGAGACGGCATGGTGTCCAGTGATTCGCCGAAGTCGAAGTAGTCGCGGTATTTCTGCGCTGCAGAGGAATTGACGATGTCCGCTGAGCTGGGCGCGCTGCGTATCGCAGCCTGCGACCAGAATTTCTCGCGAATGGCGCCGACCAGTTCGGCGTCTTCTGCTGCGCGTTCGACGAGGATGTGCCGGGCTCCGTCCAGGGCAGCTGCCGCATCGGCGACCCCGCCCCCGAGGAAGGCCATCGCCTCGGTTTCCGGCGAGAGCTGCGGGTCAGCGAGCAGCCGGTCAGCCAGCGGCTCGAGTCCTGCTTCTCGGGCAATCTGGGCTTTGGTCCGGCGTTTGGGCTTGTAGGGCAGGTAGATGTCTTCGATGCGCGCCTTGGTGGGCGCGGCCACCAGGGCTGCCCGCAGTGGCTCGGTCAACTTGCCCTGCTCCTCGATGGAGGCGAGCACCGCGGCCCGGCGTTCGTCGAGCTCGCGCAAGTAGTGCAGCCGCTCCTCGAGATTGCGCAGCTGTCCGTCGTCGAGGCTGCCGGTGGCTTCCTTGCGGTAGCGCGCGATGAAGGGCACCGTGGCGCCCTCGTCGAGCAGCCGCACGGCCGCGGCCACCTGGGCCTCCCCGATGACCAGTTCCTCAGCGAGACGGGCGATTACAGATTTGACGGCGGCGGTCGGGTTCACGCGGATGGACCCTACCCAATGCTGCCGACTGATCCGGCCAGGGCCGCGATCAGCTTCTCAGCGTGTCCGACGGATTACGGCCGTAGCTGCGGCGATATAGCGCTGAGAAACGTCCGGTATGGGCAAAGCCCCATTGCGCGGCAACGGTTTGCACGGTAGTGGTCGCCGGATCCGCGTCGACCAGCTGCCGGTGCGCCCGCTCCATGCGCACCGTGCGCAAATACTCCATGGGCGAGGTGTCCAGGTGGCGGCGGAAGGTGTATTGCAGCGCCCGTGGCGTGAGATAAACCGCAGCGGCGATGTCGCACAACGCGATGTCGCGGCCGGCGTTTACGTCGATGAAGGCGGTCGCGCGCCGCAGCAACGTCGATTGAGCGGCGGAGCGCTCACTCGCGGTGGGCTCGAGCGCGGCATTGGTGGGAAACGACGACACCACGATCGCCGCCAGCAATGCTGCCGTGGTGGATGCGACCAACGGAGAGTCCCGTACATGGGTGGCGTGCACCACGGTGCGAAGGTGGTCGATGGCGGCGCTGAGCTGACGTTGCGCCAGAGCCGAGACCGGGCGATGACTCAGCAACCGCACGGAGCGGTCCTCGTGGCCGGGCGGCGGAGCCGCGACGCGGTTCAACAGGGCGGTATCGAACATGGTCAAGTCGTAGCGGGCTTGGCAGATGCGCCCCGAATAGGCCAGTTCCGGGTAGAACTGGGCAACGTCACCGGCAGCGACGACGTCCTGCACTTCGTCGAGGAAGGTTTCCTCGATTCGCCCGGAACGCACGCGGCACAAGCAAATCCGGCCCAGCGGCTTGGCGTCGAAAGATACCTGGAAGTCGACGTTGAGTTCGTCGAAACTGATCGGCCCAAGCCAGCGGCGAACCAGCCGGACCGAGGGTCGTTCGTCGACGTCCGAGCTGAGAACCATAGGGGCGTAGGCCCGACTCAGAAGGTCTTCCGTTGCTGCCAGCTCATCGGCTTCGAAACAGAAGTCTTTGTCGGTGGCAAGGGTCGAGGAAATGCTCAAAGTCATAGGCTGCTCCGCACCCGCGTCAGACGCAGGGCCTGCTGCTCAGCCCTCGATGAGGTGAACCCTACCGCACGAACGCCTGCTTCCCTCATCCGCGGCCTCTACAGTGGATGCAGTGGACGACCACGCAGGTATCCAACTCAATCGAAGAACCTTCGTCGGCGGCTCCGTGGCGCTCAGCGGTGCCATCGCCGCCGGCGCCACCGTGGCCGGTTCCGATCGCACGGCCCAAGACCCCGACCTGCACCACACCACCGTGGTGCGGGCACAGATCAACGGTCAGCCACGCGAAATCGCCGTCGACAACCGCACCTCCCTGCTCGATATGCTGCGCGAACGCGCCGGTCTACCCGGCACCAAGAAAGGCTGCGACCAGGGCGCCTGCGGCGCGTGCACGGTGCTGGTGGACGGTCGCCGCATCAACAGCTGCCTGACGCTGGCGGTGATGCACGACGGTGCCCAGATCACGACCATCGAAGGCCTGGCCGTCGGCGGCAAACTCCATCCGCTGCAACAGGCCTTCATCGATGAAGACGCATTCCAGTGTGGTTATTGCACGTCTGGCCAGATCATGTCCGCGGTGGGCTGCATCGCGGAGGGTCGCGCCGGATCTGCGGCAGAGATTCGAGAGGCGATGAGCGGCAACATATGTCGCTGTGGTGCGTACACCAATATCGTCAACGCCGTGAGATCCGTGGCACGAGCAGACTAGACCGTGTACCAGTTCCGTTACAGCAAGGCCGCCGACGAACAGTCGGCGCTACGTGCCGGCGCCGACGGCGGTCGTTACATCGCCGGTGGGACCACCCTCGTCGACTTGATGCGGGAAACCGTCGAACGCCCCGATGCCGTGATCGACATCAACGACCTGCCCTACACGTCGATCGAAGTTGACCGCGAACTGCTACGCGTGGGATCGCTGGTCCGCATGTCCGATCTCGCCGCGCATCCGGTTGTGCGCCAACAATTTCCGGTGATCAGTCAATCTCTTGACCTCAGTGCGTCCGCTCAGCTGCGCAACATGGCAACGATCGGCGGCAATCTCCTGCAACGCACCCGCTGCCTGTACTTCCGCGACGTGTCGGCAGCGTGCAACAAGCGCGTGCCAGGTACCGGGTGCTCGGCGATCGATGGATATCACCGCACGCACGCGATATTGGGCGTCAGTCAACGATGCATCGCCACCAATCCTTCAGATCTGGCGGTCGCCCTGGTGGCACTGGATGCCGTGGTGGTGGCTCGAAACACCAACGGGGAGCGGCGATTGCGTCTCTCCGAACTCTACCGGCAGCCCGGTGACTCCCCGCAATTCGAGCACAACCTGCACCCAGGGGAACTGATCGTCGCCGTCGAAGTGCCCTTCACCGCCGAAGCCCGTCGGTCCGGTTATCTGAAGGTGCGCGATCGCGAGTCCTACGAATTCGCGTTGACCTCGGCCGCGGTCGCGTTGGACCTCGCCGGTGGGCTGATACGTACGGCCAGAGTTGCGGTGGGGGGCGTTGGCACCGTGCCGTGGCGCTTGCCCGCTGTCGAAACAGCGTTGCGCGGCCGACCACCGACCGCGGAGGTCGTGCACAGCGCCGCCGCTGTCGCCGCCGACGGCGCCAGTCCCTTGCGCGACAACGGATTCAAGGTGGAACTCCTCATGCGCACCGTAGAACGCCAACTGCTGACCGTTGCTGGACTGCCATGACACACGCCTTACCTTCAGCCCATATCACTTCCGGCCAACCCATCACCCGGGTCGACGGCCCGGTCAAAGTGACCGGCAGCGCCCCCTACGCCGCCGATAACCAGATCCCCGGTCTGGTTCATGCGGTCCTGGTCTGCAGCACGGTGGGCTCCGGCGGCGTCGACCGCATCGACACCCGTGCCGCGGCCGGCCACCCCGAGGTGCTTCGGGTGCTCACCGACTTCACCGGCCTGAAGTTGCCCTTCGACGTCCGACAGGTGGCTTTCTTCGGCCAGCCGGTCGCCGTGGTCGTCGCCACTACGTTCGAGGCAGCCACACACGGCGCCTCTCTGGTGAGCGTGCGGTACTCCGCTGGCTCGCCGGTGACCAATATCGATGCAGCGCAAGCGGTTCCGCAGCCGGGCCGCAACACCCGCGACTACGTCCGCGGGGACCCGGAACGGGCGATACGCGATGCGGCGGTGCTGACAGATCTCGAATACAGCATCGCCCGTAACAATCACAATGCGATGGAATTGCCTGCCACCGTTGCCAAGTGGGACGGGAACCAACTCACGGTCTGGGACAAGGTGCAGAGCATCAGTTCTGCCCGTCAGAACTACGCCAAAGCGTTGGGTATTGCGCCGGAGAACGTCCGAGTCCTCTCGCCGTTCGTGGGAGGCGCTTTCGGCAGCGCCGGTCAGACCTGGCCACATCAGGTCCTCGCCGCGTTCGCGGCGCGCCGCTTACAACGACCCGTCAAACTCGTCTTGACGCGCAAGCAGATGTACAGCGGAATCGGGTACCGACCCACCAGCCGGCAACGCATGGCCATCGGAGCGGACCGTGACGGGCGCATCGGCGCCATGATCCACGAAGGACGCACCGAGACAGCGAGATACGAGACTTACGAAGACGGGCTGGTCGGCAACCCCCGGTTCATGTACCGCATCCCCGCCGTACGCTCCACGTATCGCATTGTGCGCCTTGATGTTAATCTGCCGACCTACATGCGGGGCCCCGGCGCGGTCACCGGCACGTTCGCGCTCGAATCCGCAATGGACGACCTTGCGCATCGGCTGGGCATGGACCCGATCGAGCTGCGCATGCGCAACGAGCCCGACATCGACCAGACCAGCGGCACGCCGTTTTCCACCCGACGACTCACCGAGTGCCTGACCGCGGGTGCGGCCGCGTTCGGGTGGAACCGGCGCAATCCGGTGCCCGCCGCCACCCGCGATGGCGATCAGCTCGTCGGGATCGGAATGGCCGCCGCGGCGTATCACACCTCGCGCAGCCAATGCGCGGTCACGGCGAAAGTGTTGGCCGACGGCACCGCCGAAATCCGCAGCGGAACCAGCGACATGGGCCCGGGCACGTACACGTCGATGACGCAGGTCGCCGCCGACGGCCTCGGGTTGCCACTCAACCGGGTGCGGTTCGCCCTGGGCGACAGCCTGTTCCCGACAGCACCGTCGCACTCGGGATCTCGGACCATGGCCAGCGTCGGTTCTGCGGTATTCACGGCCACGCGCATGCTGAGGGACAAGCTCATCCGAATGGCCGTGACCGACCCGGCGTCCCCGCTGAGCGGACTGCGTCCGGAAGAGATCGCCGTCGCCGACGGCCGCATGTACGCCACAACCGGGGCGCAGCGCGGTGAGTCCTATCAAGACTTGCTGCGCCGCCGCGGCCGGTCTGACCTGGAATCCGAACAGACCTGGACGCCCGACGACGCCGACAAGCGGTATTCCATGTATGCCTACGGAGCGGTGTTCGCCGAGGTGGCCGTCGACTCCTTGCTCGCAACCGTCCGCATCAGGCGGATTTACGCCTGCTATGACGCCGGTCGGGTGATCAACCCGAAGCTGGCACACAGCCAGGCGATCGGCGGAATGGTGGGTGGTATCGGCATGGCCCTGCTGGAAGGGACCGTGCTCGACCACCGCGACGGCCGGATCGTCAACGCGAACATGTCGGATTACTTGGTGCCGGTGAATGCCGACGTCCCCGCGCTGGACGCGACGTTCCTGCCGGCGGAAGATTTGATCGCCGACCCGATCGGCGTCAAGGGCCTCGGCGAACTGGTGATCGTCGGGGTGCCCGCTGCCATCGCCAATGCGGTGTTCAACGCCACCGGCAAGCGCATCACCGAGCTGCCGATCACGGTGGAGAAACTGTTGTGACGGTGCATCTTGCCGCCGAGTCCAGCTGCGAGTTCACTGGCAAGCCGCTTGGTGCCGCGCCGTCGGTCGGCGCAGTCATGTCATGATGATTTATGGCTTGTGGTCATCTCCGTCTCGCACCGGGTCGCGGCGAGCTGCCCGAGGTAGGACAATCAGCGAGGTGAGCGACGCACACCAGAGTGGTTACCGGAATCTCGCGGTGGACCATTTGCGGCCCAACGAGATTCGTTGGGCGTTGAACAACGATTCCGTGCACGGGATCGGATACGCGTTCAAGAACCCCGTGGCCGTTGCAGACGCGAACGACGACCCAGGCGATGATCGCAAGACGTACCTGGTGCGGGTGAAGCGTGACGACTTGGCCAAGGCGATGACGGAGATCAACACCTGGATCACCAGGAATCCTGGCGCGGCCGGTATCGCCGCATACGGCTTCCTGCGCGCGCTGTCCAGAGAGGGAGCCGTCGAGCGCCTCGCCGATGACGAGGATCGTCGCTAGCAGCCGAAGTCGGGTCGCTGCTTTGCGGGCGCCGCACCGGGCCTACTCTCGACAGGAAGCGTCCGGGAAGGGGCTTGGTGTGCAACAGCTCAGTTGGACCGATGACATGCTGCTGCGCGCCGAAAGACCGGCCACACCGCTGCATATCCAGCTGTTGCTGATCTATGACCCGGCCACCGCGCCCGGTGGCAAGGTGACCTTCAAGGGGATTCTCGAGGAACTCGACGCCCGGCTGCACCTCGCGGATGTGTTCCGCCGCCGGCTGACCGAATTGCCGGGCGGCTTGCATCAGGCCTATTGGGTCGACGATCCCAACTTCGACCTCGAGTATCACGTTCGTCATATCGGTTTGCCGCAGCCGGGCGACTGGCGTCAGCTGTGCATTCAGGTGGCGCGGCTGCACGCTCGACAGATCGACCTGCGCCGCCCACCGTGGGAGATCACGGTGATCGAGGGCCTGAACGCGGTTCCGGGGGTGCCCAAGGGATCCTTCGCAATGGCGCTCAAGCTGCACCACTGCGCGGTCGACGGGATGGCCAGCGTCCAGATGATCGCGGCGCTGCATGACCTGGCCGCCGACAGCCCCCGGCCGGCGGGGCCCGGCCGACCCTGGCACCCGAATCCGCTTCCCACGACCAGCGATCTGGTGGCACGCACCGCGATCAACGCCGCGTTCTATCCACTGCGCGCGGGCATGGTGCTCGCGACCAGTGCGCCGAAGGTGATGCGCGGCCTGGTCGGGCTGCCCGGCAAACTGGCCAGCGGGGTGGCGTCTCGCGTGGCGGGGAGCAGTCCGCCGTCGTTTCCGCCGAAAACTCGCTTCAACCAAGCCGCCTCGCCCCATCGGGTGTTCGAAGCCCGGTTTCACGATCTGGCCGATTTCAAGCGGATCAAGTCTCGGGTACCCGGTGCCACCATCAACGACGTGGCACTGGCCTATGTCGGCGGATCGCTGCGCGAGTATCTCGCCGGGCACGGCGAGCTTCCTGAGGAGCCGCTGGTCGCCGCCTGCCCGATCTCGATGCGCGATGCGACCGATGACAGCGGCCGGGGCAACATGGTCTTCGGCCGGCTGCAGACGTTGGCAACGCACATCGCCGACCCGCTGGAGCGGCTCGCCGCCATCGCGGCGGAAACCGCGAGCAGCCGAACGGAATCGGAGCATTCCACCCGGTCTCAAGTGCTTGACCTGATCGGCACCATGCCGACCTCGCTCCTGGCAATCACGGCCAAAGCCGCCAGCGTGTTGCCGTTCTCCGGGCCAACGGTGGCCAACACAACCGTGACCAATGTGCCGGGTCCGCCCGAGCCGATCTACTTCCGCGGCGCACAGCTGGTCCGCGCCACCGGACTGGGCCCGCTGGTAGGCGGCTTGAACCTCATCCACGTCATCGCCAGCTACAACGGAACCCTCTCCGTCGGCGCCACGGCAGACCGCGACGCCCTGCCCGACCCGGGGCGGTACGCCGAATGCATGGACAAGGCCTTCCACGAGTTGCTCGCGGCCGCAGGATGACCTGACCAACTTCCCTTGTCCCCGAACGGAAGACATAGAGTGACCGAGCCAGACGTCGCGCCCTTCGAGAAGCTGGTCGGCCTGCTCGATTACCCGATGTTCGTGGTGACCACCGAAGCCAACGGCGTACCGGCCGGTTGTCTGGTCGGCTTCACCAGCCAGACCAGCATCAATCCCCCGCGATTTCTGATCGGGCTGTCCATGAGGAACCACACCTACCGCGTCGCCACCGAGGCCACCCACCTGGCAGTGCATGTGTTCGACCGTGACCACCTGGACGTGGTGGAACTGTTCGGCAGCCAGACCAGCGACAAGGTGGACAAATTCGACCGCTGTGCCTGGCACCGAGGACCCGCGGACATGCCGGTTCTGGACGATTCCGCCGCGTGGTTCGTCGGCAGCATCGTGCAGCGCTTCGCCCTCGGCGATCACGTCGGGCATCTGCTGCAGCCGGTGGCCGGGGAGCAGCCGGACGAGTTGAAGGAGACCAAGTCCT
>NZ_LZLE01000307.1 GCF_001673155.1 Mycobacterium sp. 1423905.2
CCGGCCCCTCCGGGAGGCAGTGGCGAAGACAGCAAAGCCGCTCGATCTCAGCGCACAGGAGCCCGCGCCGGGCGCTGCCCGGCATTGCTGCCAGGCATTCTCAGATTCATTGGTGCTTTTCGTTGGTGATCAGGTGACGACCGGGGTAGCCGCGGCAACGATATTCAACGGCCGTCCGCAGGGCGCTGAGCAAACATCGCCCGGACGAGGGCGCAGTCACCGGGCGATCGCATGTTAGCCCTGCAGAGAGCAACAGTCGTGGCGCTGTAGCGCACGCCACACGGCTGTCGACGATCGGTTACAGCGAATTTACGGCCGCGCCAGTTGGCAAGCTACTATTGAAGAAGTTGGCATGTCAGGCGGTATCTGTCATATCGTTTTACGACTTGTCGAAACCAGGCACAGGGCACCGTTCAGCGCTGCACGGACGACACCCTGGCCGACAAAAATCTCCGCTTGCGGACAGCCTATCGACAAGGCGGAAGGGGTCAAGCCCGCAACCTCCGGGTGCAGCCCCAATTCGGATCAGCATATGAGGCCCGCAGGAAAACTGCTGAAGGGTTAGGTGGGAATGACGCCCAAGCGCGTCGGGCTGTATAACCCCGCATTCGAACACGATGCGTGTGGGGTGGCCATGGTCGTGGATATGCACGGCCGGCGAAGCCGCGACATCGTGGACAAGGCGATCACCGCGCTGCTCAACCTGGAACATCGCGGTGCTCAGGGCGCCGAACCGCGCAGCGGTGACGGTGCCGGCATCCTGATTCAGGTCCCCGACCAGTTCCTGCGGGAAGTCGTCGACTTCGAGCTGCCCGCTCCGGGTAGCTACGCCACGGGGATCGCATTCCTGCCTCAATCGTCCAAGGACGCCGCGGCGGCGTGCGCGTCCGTCGAGAAGATCGCCGAATCCGAAGGGTTGCAGGTGCTTGGTTGGCGGCATGTGCCGACCGACGATTCGTCGTTGGGCGCGTTGTCCCGCGACGCAATGCCCACCTTCCGCCAGGTGTTCATGGCCGGCGCCTCCGGCATGGATTTAGAGCGTCGCGCCTACATCGTGCGCAAGCGCGCCGAACACGAACTCGGCACCAAGGGTCCCGGCCAGGACGGTCCCGGCCGCGAGACGGTGTACTTCCCGAGCCTGTCCGGCCAGACCTTCGTCTACAAGGGCATGCTGACCACTCCGCAGCTCAAGGCGTTCTACCTGGACCTGCAAGACGAGCGGCTGACCAGCGCGCTCGGGATCGTGCACTCGCGCTTTTCCACCAACACCTTCCCGTCCTGGCCGCTGGCGCACCCGTTCCGGCGTATCGCCCACAACGGCGAGATCAACACCGTCACCGGCAACGAGAACTGGATGCGGGCCCGCGAGGCGTTGATCAAGACCGACGTCTTCGGATCGACCGACGACGTGGAGAAGCTGTTCCCCATCTGCACCCCGGGGGCGTCGGACACCGCCCGCTTCGATGAGGTCGTCGAGTTGCTGCACCTCGGTGGCCGCAGCTTGGCGCACGCGGTGCTGATGATGATTCCCGAGGCGTGGGAACGCAACGAATCGATGGACCCCGCCCGGCGGGCGTTCTACCAGTACCACGCCTCGCTGATGGAGCCGTGGGACGGTCCGGCGTCCATTACCTTCACCGACGGCACCATCGTCGGCGCCGTGCTGGACCGCAACGGCCTACGGCCATCGCGTATTTGGGTCACCAAGGACGGCCTGGTGGTGATGGCCTCCGAGGCCGGCGTGCTCGACTTGGACCCGAGCACCGTGGTGCGCCGGCTGCGGCTGCAACCCGGCCGCATGTTCCTGGTCGACACCGAACAGGGCCGCATTGTCTCCGACGAGGAGATCAAGGCGGAACTGGCCGCAGAGCACCCGTACCAGGAGTGGCTCGACAAGGGCCTGGTGCCGATCGAGAAGTTGCCGGAAAGCAAGCAGGTCCGGATGTCACACGACCGACTTGTCATGCGGCAGTTGGCTTTTGGCTACACCTACGAGGAGCTCAACCTGCTGGTCGCGCCGATGGCCCGCACCGGCGCCGAGCCGATCGGCTCGATGGGTACCGACACCCCGGTCGCCGTGCTGTCGCGGCGTCCTCGGATGCTGTTCGACTACTTCCAGCAGCTGTTCGCTCAGGTGACCAACCCGCCGCTGGACGCCATCCGCGAGGAAGTGGTGACCAGCTTGCAGGGCACCACCGGCGGCGAGCGTGACCTGTTGACGCCGACTGAGGACTCCTGTCACCAGATCGTGCTGCAGCAGCCGATTCTGAGTAACTACGAGCTGGCCAAGCTGATCAACCTCGACCCCGACGACAAGGTCAACGGTCGCCCGCATGGCATGCGCTCCAAGGTTATTCACTGCCTTTACCCGGTAGCCGAAGGCGGCAGCGGGCTGGAAGCTGCGCTGTCCGAGGTACGCGCACAGGCATCTTCGGCCATCGCCGACGGCGCACGGCTGATCATCCTGTCCGACCGCGACTCCAATGAGCAACTGGCGCCCATCCCGTCGTTGCTCGCGGTCGCGGCGGTGCACCACCACCTGGTTCGCGACCGGACCCGTACCCACGTCGGGTTGGTCGTCGAATCCGGCGACGCCCGCGAGGTGCACCACATGGCGATGCTGGTCGGCTGTGGGGCCGCGGCGGTCAACCCGTACCTGGCCTTCGAGTCGATCGAGGACATGCTCGACCGCGGCGTCTTCGACGGTGTCGACCGCGAGGCCGCGCTGAAGAACTATGTGAAGGCAGCCGGCAAGGGCGTGCTGAAAGTCATGTCCAAGATGGGCATTTCGACACTTGCCTCCTACACCGGCGCGCAGCTGTTCCAGGCGGTCGGGGTGTCCGAGGAAGTGCTCGACGAGTACTTCACCGGGTTGAGCTGTCCGGTCGGCGGCATCACGCTGGACGACATCGCCGCCGACGTCGCCACCCGCCACAAGTTGGCGTACTTGGAGCGGCCCGACGAGCGCGCGCACCGCGAACTCGAGGTGGGCGGGGAGTACCAATGGCGCCGCGAGGGCGAGTACCACTTGTTCAACCCCGAGACGGTGTTCAAGCTGCAGCACTCCACCCGCACCGGGCAGTACAAGATCTTCAAGGACTACACCCGGCTGATCGACGACCAGAGCGAGCGGATGGCGTCGCTGCGCGGCTTGCTGAAGTTCCGTGCCGGCGTGCGCCCACCCGTTCCGCTGGACGAGGTGGAACCGGCCAGCGAGATCGTCAAGCGGTTCTCCACGGGCGCAATGAGCTACGGCTCGATCTCCGCCGAAGCCCACGAGACGCTGGCCATCGCGATGAACCGGCTGGGCGGCCGCTCCAACAGCGGCGAAGGCGGCGAGGACGTCAAGCGCTTCGAACGCGATCCCAACGGCGACTGGCGCCGCAGCGCGATCAAGCAGGTCGCCTCCGCGCGGTTCGGCGTCACCTCGCATTACCTGACCAACTGCACCGACATTCAAATCAAGATGGCCCAGGGCGCGAAGCCCGGGGAGGGCGGCCAACTTCCGGGGCACAAGGTGTACCCGTGGGTTGCCGAAGTTCGGCACTCCACGCCTGGGGTCGGCCTGATCTCCCCGCCGCCACACCACGACATCTACTCCATCGAGGATCTGGCTCAGCTGATCCACGATCTGAAGAACGCCAACCCGCAAGCTCGCGTGCACGTAAAGCTGGTGTCGGAGAACGGCGTCGGCACCGTCGCGGCGGGTGTGTCCAAGGCGCACGCCGACGTGGTGCTGATCTCCGGACACGACGGTGGCACCGGTGCGACGCCGCTGACGTCGATGAAGCACGCCGGCGCGCCGTGGGAGCTGGGCCTGGCCGAGACACAGCAGACGTTGCTGCTCAACGGTTTACGCGACCGCATCGTGGTCCAGGTGGACGGTCAGCTCAAGACCGGTCGGGACGTGATGATCGCCGCGTTGCTCGGCGCCGAGGAGTTCGGCTTCTCCACCGCTCCGCTGGTGGTTTCGGGCTGCATCATGATGCGGGTCTGCCACCTCGACACCTGCCCGGTGGGGGTGGCCACCCAGAACCCGGTGCTTCGTGAGCGGTTCACCGGTAAGCCGGAGTTCGTCGAGAACTTCTTCATGTTCATCGCCGAAGAAGTGCGGGAGTACATGGCACAGTTGGGCTTCCGGACCTTCAACGAAGCCGTCGGCCAGGTCGGCGCGTTGGACACCACACTGGCGCGCGCCCATTGGAAGGCCCACCGGCTGGACCTGACACCGGTTCTGCACGAGCCGGAGTCGGCGTTCATGAACCAGGACCTGTACTGCAGTTCGCGGCAGGACCACGGCCTGGACAAGGCACTCGATCAGCAGTTGATCGTGATGAGCAGGGAGGCACTGGATTCGCAGAAACCGGTCCGGTTCTCCACCACCATCAGCAACGTCAACCGCACGGTCGGCACCATGCTGGGTCACGAGGTCACCAAAGCCTATGGCGGCCAAGGCTTGCCGGACGGGACCATCGACATCACCTTCGACGGTTCGGCGGGCAACAGCTTCGGTGCCTTCGTACCCAAGGGCATCACGCTGCGGATCTACGGTGACGCCAACGACTACGTCGGCAAGGGCCTGTCCGGTGGACGGATCGTCGTGCGCCCGTCGGACAACGCGCCGCAAGACTATGTGGCCGAAGAGAACATCATCGGCGGCAACGTCATCCTGTTCGGTGCCACCAGTGGGGAGGCTTACTTGCGCGGTGTCGTCGGCGAACGGTTCGCCGTCCGCAACTCCGGTGCGCATGCGGTGGTCGAGGGCGTGGGTGACCACGGGTGTGAGTACATGACCGGCGGCCGCGTCGTCATCCTGGGCAGCACCGGCCGCAATTTCGCCGCCGGCATGTCGGGCGGGGTCGCGTATGTGTACGACCCCGACGGGCAATTGCCGGCCAACCTCAACTCCGAGATGGTCGAGCTGGAAAGCATCGACGAGGATGACGTCGAATTCCTGCACGGCATCGTCCAGGCCCACCTCGACGCCACGGATTCGGCTGTCGGACAGCGTATTCTGGCCGACTGGTCCGCCCAGCAGCGGCATTTCGTCAAGGTGATGCCCCGCGACTACAAGCGGGTGTTGCAGGCGATCGCCGAAGCCGAGCGCGACGGCGTCGATGTGGACAAGGCGATCATGGCGGCATCCCATGGCTGATCCGAGTGGCTTCCTGAAGTACACCCACCGCGAGCTGCCGACGCGTCGGCCGGTGCCGTTGCGGCTGCGCGACTGGAACGAGGTGTACGAGGACTTCAGCGAAGGGGCGGTGCGCGAGCAGGCCACCCGCTGCATGGACTGCGGTATTCCCTTCTGCCACAACGGGTGCCCGCTGGGCAACCTGATCCCGGAGTGGAATGACTTGGTGCGCAACGGTCGTTGGCGCGAAGCGATCGAACGGCTGCACGCCACCAACAACTTTCCTGACTTCACCGGCCGGTTATGCCCGGCGCCGTGCGAACCGGCGTGTGTGCTGGGTATCAACCAGGATCCCGTGACGATCAAGCAGATCGAACTCGAGATCATCGACCGCGCTTTCGAGGAAGGCTTCGTCAAGCCGCTGCCGCCGGATGAGTTGACCGGAAAGAAGGTCGCCGTCGTGGGTTCCGGACCGGCCGGCCTGGCCGCCGCCCAGCAACTCACCCGCGCCGGCCACCACGTCACCGTGTTCGAGCGCGACGACCGCATCGGCGGCCTGCTGCGCTACGGCATCCCCGAGTTCAAGATGGAAAAGCGGGTGCTGGACCGGCGGCTGGACCAGATGAAGGCCGAAGGCACCGAATTCCGCACTGGAGTCAACGTCGGCGTCGACATCACGGTGGACCAGCTGCGGGACGACTTCGACGCGGTGTTGTTGGCCGGCGGGGCGACCGCCGCGCGCGACCTGCCGATCCCGGGGCGGGATCTGGAAGGGATTCACCAGGCGATGGAATATCTGCCCTGGGCCAACCGGGTTCAGGAGGGTGACGACGTCCTGGGACCCGACGGGCAGCCGCCGATCACCGCCCGCGACAAGAAGGTCATCATCATCGGCGGTGGTGACACCGGCGCGGACTGCCTGGGCACCGCGCATCGCCAAGGCGCAGCCAGCATCCACCAGTTCGAGATCATGCCCCGCCCACCGGAGACCCGAGCGGCGTCGACCCCGTGGCCGACCTACCCGCTGATGTACCGAGTGTCTTCGGCCCATGAAGAGGGCGGCGAGCGTGTCTTCTCGGTCAACACCGAGGAGTTCATCGGCAAAGACGGGCGAGTGTGCGCGCTCAAGGCGCACGAAGTCACCATGCAAGACGGCAAATTCGTCAAGGTGGAGGGTTCGGACTTCGAACTGGAAGCCGATCTGGTTTTGCTGGCGATGGGATTCGTCGGCCCGGAGAAGCCTGGCCTGCTGACTGATCTGGACGTGAAGCTCACCGAGCGCGGCAACGTGGCGCGCGGCGACGAGTTCGACACCTCGGTGCCGGGCGTCTTCGTTGCCGGTGACATGGGTCGGGGCCAGTCGCTGATCGTTTGGGCGATTGCTGAGGGCCGGGCCGCAGCGCAGGGTGTGGACCGGTTCCTGATGGGCGTCAGCGCGCTGCCGGCGCCGATCAAACCCACCGCCGCACCGCTTCAATAGCCACAGCCGTCACATCAGAAACACGCGGGAATTCGCCCGGCGCGTCGTCCGGTGTTTGCCGGGGTCGGGGTGTCTAATGGTCGCTGTGGGTTGAGTCACATAAGGGCATGTGTCAGAACCCGGTTGAGATGTTCGATCGCAGGGAGTGTCACTGTGCGTACCAACCCAGTACCCCGGTCACGAATGGGGCGTATCGCCTGGTCATGGTTTCGTCACCCGGTGAAGAGCCACGAATTCCCGGCCAGGCACGAGCGCCTGGTCACCATCGAAGATCTGCTTCGCTTCGCTGTCTGAGCGCTCGGCGCCCTTACCCACGAGCGCACCGCAGGTTTGCTGCGACTAGGTGTCCAGCAAGCCGGAGTCCCGGATCGCCTCGGCCAGCGGTTCCAGCACCGCGGGGTCGTGCGGCGGAGTGATGTAGACGATGCCCAAGTCCAACCCTTCGGCCGCCAGGCCGGCGGCCTGCTCGATCACCTGACCGAAGTTGCGGTCGTTGTCCAGGCGAAGGTGGGCCGACAACATGATCTCCTTGGGGTCCCGCCCAATGTCGGCGCAGTGAGCGGCCAGCACATCGCGCTTGCGGGCGAATTCTTCGGGCGTGCCGCCAACGAAGTTCCAGTGCTGGGCGTAGCGGGCGGTGATTCGTAGAGTGCGCTTCTCACCGTTACCGCCGATGCAGATGGGCGGATGCGGCTGCTGCGGCCCCTTGGGCTCGTTGCGCGCGTCCTTGAGTTGGTAGAACTTGCCGTCGAATGTGGTGGTCTTGTTGCTGAGCAGGCTGGTGATCACCTCGCACGCCTCTTCGAACCGGTCGAAGCGCTCCTTGATGCTGCCCAGTTCGATGCCGTAGGCGCCCGATTCTTCTTCATTCCAGCCCGCGCCGATGCCCAGCTCCAGCCGCCCGTTGGAGATGACGTCCAGGGCGGCGGCCATGTTGGCCAGCACCGCGGGATGCCGGTAGTGAATGCCGGTGACCAGAGTGCCCAACCGTAGCCGGGTGGTCGCCTGCGCCAGCGCAGTCAGGGTCGTCCAACCTTCCAGGCAGGGGCCGGAGGAGTCGCTGAAGATGGGGTAGAAGTGGTCGAAGGTCCACCCGGATTCGTAGACGTCGATGTCGTCGGCCGCGGTCCAGACGGCCAGCATGTCGGCCCAGGTGGTGTCTTGGGGTGAGGTCTTGAAAGCGAATCGCATGCCATCGACGGTAGGCCAGGTTCCTGTGGCACAACTAGACTGGGCCGAACGATGAGCTGTGAGCTGGGAATTGACACGAAGATCACGCTGCTGGCGACCGGACTGATCTTTCTGCT
>NZ_LZLE01000308.1 GCF_001673155.1 Mycobacterium sp. 1423905.2
AGCTGGTCGACGTCGACCTCGGACAATCCGATGTGCCGGATCTTGCCTTCGTCCTTCAGTTTCACCAGCTCACCGATCTGGTCTTCCAGCGAGAAGTTCTTGTCGATGCGGTGCAGCTGGAACAGGTCGATGGTTTCCACGTCCAGTCGCCGCAGGCTCATCTCGCATTCCTGGCGCAGGTAGCTGGGATTGCCCAGCGGCACCCACACGTCCGGCCCGGTCCGCAGCAAGCCGGCTTTCGTGGCGATCACCAATCCCGAATACGGATGCAGCGCCTCGCGGATGATTTCCTCGGAGACGTACGGACCGTAGGAGTCGGCGGTGTCGATGAAGTTGACCCCGAGTTCGACGGCGCGCCGCAAGACCCGCACGCATTCTTCCCGGTCGGCAGGTGGGCCCCACACTCCCTTGCCGGTGAGGCGCATTGCGCCAAAACCCAGTCGGTTGACCGTCAAGTCCCCGCCCAGAGTGAAGGTTCCGGATGCTCCTGCGACTGTTTGTGTGGTCATTTCACAGACCGTACGCCGCCCCTCGGTGATCTGCTGTGCGCGTGGCAAGCTGAGCGGATGGACCTCGACGCGTTGGCCGAGCTGCCGTTGACCTATTCCGAAGTGGGAGCCACGGCCTCCGGTCGGCTGCCCGCCGGTTACGCCCACCTGCGCGTGTCGGCCCAAATCGGTTCTGGCCGAGAGCGTTTCGAACAAGCCGCCAATGCCGTCCTGCACTATGGCATGCAGCATGGGGCAGGTCTGCGAGTGCAGGCCAGTTCTGACGTCGCCGTGGTCTCGGCCATCGTGGTGGTTCGAATGTTCGGTGTTGTGAGTGCGCCGTGCCGGGTGGTGTACGTCGTCGACGAGCCTGACGAGCGGGGATTCGGCTACGGCACGCTGCCCGGGCACCCGGCCTCCGGAGAAGAGCGGTTCGCGGTCCGCTACGACGCGAGCACCTCCGCGGTGTACGCGGAGGTGTCGTCGTTTTCCGTGCCCGCCACCTGGTGGGGCAAGTTGGGCAAACCGTTCATGCCGATTGCCCAACGCGTGATCGCCAAGCGGTATCTGCGCGCCCTGTGACTTCGACGGGTCAGCGCGCCGCGATGGTGCGGTCGTGCACGCCCTGCGCCAGCCGGCCCAGTGCGACGGCCCCCGCCAGCAAACCGAAGTCGCGCAGCGCCACGTCGTAGAACCCCGGTCCGGTGACCAGATCCACGATGATCCCCGCCAGCCAGGCCGCGACCACCCAGGCGCCGATGCGCGGCGCGACCGCGACCAGAACACCGGCCGCGATCTCGATCACGCCCACCACATACATACATTGATCGGCCGTACCGGGCACCAGTCCGTCGATCCAGCCGGCCAGATACATGCTCCAGTGATGCGGATGGGTGAGCAGGTTGAAGAACTTGTCCAGCCCGAACAGGATCGGCGCGACGGTGAACACGGTGCGCAGCAACAGGTACGCCGAATAAGCCGGGTCTCTCAGCTGGGCCGAGAAGGGCCGAGCGGTGACGGTGTCATGTCGAGTGGCCATGGCTTCTCCTTTTCTAACGAATAATAATTTGTACGTTAGAACCGCTAGAATGTAGCGTCAAGTGTTTTGTCCGTTAGAAGTGGGTCGCCGACATGGATGTGCAGCGGGACGCCTCCGGCATCGGAGCCCTGGCTGATCCGGTTCGGCGCCGGCTCTACGAATTCGTCTGTGGACAACGCGATCCGGTGAGCAGGGAGCAGGCCGCGGACGCCGTCGGCATCCCGCACCACCAGGCGAAGTTCCACTTGGATCGGCTCACCGCCGCGGGCCTGCTGGAAACCGACTATGGACGGCTGACCGGCCGGACCGGCCCCGGCGCCGGGCGTACCGCCAAGCTGTATCGGCGCAGCCCTCGCGACATCTCCGTCAGCCTTCCGCAACGCGAGTATGAGCTTGCCGGCCGGCTGATGGCCGCGGCCATCACCCGGTCCACCGCCAGTGGGCAGCCGGTCGCCGAAGTGCTCAGCGAGGTGGCCCATGACTACGGACGCAGCATCGCCGCGACCGCCGTCGCGCCGGCTGACCGCGCTGCGGCTCTCGACCTGGCTGTGCACCTGTTGGCGAAGTACGGCTACGAACCGCGCCGCGACGACGGCGAAGTCCAGCTGGCCAACTGCCCGTTTCACGCACTGGCACAGGAGCAGACCGAGCTGGCCTGTTCGATGAACCATGCGCTGATCACCGGCGTGGCCGATGCGCTGGCACCGTATGGCCCCGAGGCGCAATTGCGGCCCGGCCCGGACCGGTGCTGCGTGGTGCTCAGCCGTCACACCACTGCCTGAGCAAGCTGGAGGCGCCCGCGCACATCTGCTCGATGACCTCTGCCACGGGTGCGTCGTCACGAATCATGCCGACGCCTTGCCCGGCGTCGACGGGCGCGACACTCATATCGTTCGTGGCCACCGAGGCGGCCAAGTCGTCGCGGGCGCCGTGGTCGGCGGCCAACGCCTCCTCGTTGCCGGTCCACCGTTCGACGAAGTCGTTGGCCAGGACGCGCGACGGAAACCGGGCCGGCCACGGCAGCCCGGCGGCGACGTCGAAGACCCGAGTGGTCCGGGTGTCGGTTTCGCGAGCCGCGATCAGCTTCCGACGGCTTTCCTCACCCGTCAGCGCCTCCGGGCATGCCGCGAGCCGGGTGCCCACCCATGCCCCGCTGGCGCCGGCGGCTAACACCGCGGCCAGACTGCGCGGCGAGGCAATGCCGCCACCAGCCAGCACCGGTAACTGCACGGCGTCCAACACGGCGTCCAGCAACGGCAGCGTCCCGAGGCGGTTCTCTCCGTGGCCGCCACCTTCGGCCCCGCGGGCGACCAGGACGTCGACCCCCGCTTCAGCCGCCCGGCGCGCACCAAGGCTGTCATAAACCTGTGTGGCAGTTGTTATTCCGGCGTCGCGGGCTGGTTCGACCCAGGACAAATCGTCGCCGAAGCTGACCGAGAGCAAGGCTGGACGCGCCGCCAGGGCGTCTTGCAACAGCCCGACCTCCTTGCGCATCACCCAGTCCACCAGGCCGATACCGAACCTGCCGGTGACGTGTTGCAGTTGAGCTGCCAATGTCGCCCGGGTGGCAGTGCTCCCCATGCCCACCATGCCCAGTCCGCCGGCAGCGGCGACCGCGGCGGCCAGTCGTCCGCCCGCGACCCCGCCCATGGGGGCGTTGACAATTGGTACGCGTAGACCGAAGCTGCGCGACCACGCCGTGGCGAGCACTCCTAGTGCGCGTCCGGCTGCGCCTTGAGCACGGTCAGCATGACCACAGCGTCCTCGACGGCGTGTAGCGCGTGCCGCTGGCGCGGGATGGCGACGTAGTCACCGGCCTGCCCCTCCCAGGTGTCGTCACCGGCGGTGAGACGCACGCGCCCCTGCAGCACTTGCAGGGTGGCTTCACCGGGGCTGTCGTGTTCGGACAGGTCGTGGTCGGCCAGCAACGCCACCACGGTTTGACGCAGTTCGTGGGTGTGGCCGCCGTGGATGGTGTGCGCGGCGCGCCCGCTGTGCGACTTGCCGGCCTCAGCCAACTTCTCCGCAGCCAGGTTGGTCAGTGAAATGGAATCCATCAGGTGAGTCCTTTCAGCGGTTCAGTAGCAGTATTCCCGCTGCCACCAGAGCTACCACCTTGACCACTTCGAAGCCGACGTAGGCGTAATGGGCGTGCGAGCGGGGCGCGTCCAAACCGGCGAGCACCTTATCCGACCGGCGCGTCAGGCGGGGCCGCACGGCAATCAACTGAACGGCCAATGCGGCGAACGCGACACCGAACGCCACAATGACGGCCACCGGCGTAGGCCCGGCTGCCGCGAGCGCACCGACGACGAGGGCAAAGACCACTTCGACGGTGTTGAGTGCCCGGAAGACCAGCCGGCCAATGCCCAGACCGATCTGCAGCGTCACGTTTGGTGCCCGAAACTTCAGCGGCGCTTCGAGAAACGAAATTGCCAGCACCATGCCCAGCCACACGAAAGTGACGGCGATTTCGATGCTGCGCCCGGTGCTCACTTCGCGGCCCCCGCCGGGGTCAGGTGGGCCAGACACAGGTCGGGCTCCGCGAACGCGTCCAACCGCTCGACGGTGACGGGCGCGGCCCATTGGTCCAGCGCCCCTTGCATGAGACCCAAATGGATCGAACACACGATGTGCGGACGAATTTCCGCGAGCTCTAGAAATGGGCAGTGCCGCAGTCCAATTCGATCTTCGCGGTCGGATTCGGGGGCGAAGCCGAGCCCGTCGAGCACCGCAACGAGCTGGGCGATCGCCGCATCGGTGTGGGCAGCGTCGCCGGGCGGGGAGTGCAGCCCACTCCCCCACGCCCGGCCCGCGTTGAGCGCCATGGTAGCCGAATCCTGTTGCGCTGCAAGGCTTGCGGTAAGGACTTCGGCGAGGACGCGGTAACTGCGGGTGCCACCCCGATCCATCTGCCGAACGGCACGGAACATCGCCGGCGGCCGCCCCGGCCCGCGCTGGGCGGGTTGCACGCGCTCCACCTGACCGGCACTGACCAAGCTGTCGAGATGGAAGCGGACGGTGTTCGGGTGCACCCCCAATTCGTCGGCGATCGCGACGATGCCCAGGGGGACGCGCGAGGTCCGCAAAGCACGCAGCACCGCCCGGCGGCGACCGCCGGAGTCTGACGCTGGCGTGCCGCTCATGTTCTGGGCGGCTTCCCCATCGCACATCTCATGCCGGAGAATTTACACAAGGGTGACTGTAAAAATAACCGGCGCCGCGCGTACGCCCCAGCAATCGGAGGTCTACCGGGAGGCCAGTTCGCCGGTGGGTATTTCGGGTTCGGTTCGGGCGCGGCGGTCGTGAAGCTGAGTGAGCCGGTTGACCCACGACTCTTCTGAGTACTTGAACGGAGCCGTGGAGGACAGAAATGCCTGCATCGACGAAAGTATTTGAGCGCTGGCGGTCTCGTGGGGATAGTGTCCGGCGCCGGCGATCTCGACGGTGATGGCTGCGGGGACCCGGTCTGCGAACCCGCGGTGGTGGTGCGGCGGGATTGTGGTGTCGTCGGTGCCCCAGGCCACCAGGACTGGAACGCCGTGGAGCAGATCGGTTTGGCGTTGCGCGCTGACCGCCTGCCCTCGCCAGTCGATCACCGAACGGGCGGTGCGAAGAAATGCGGTCCGTCGCTTGCTGCCGCGCAGTCCGCGCAAGAGACCGGCCAGGAGGCTCGCATCGGGTCCGGACAGGGTTTTCGGTACCAGCGCCAGGGCGCGGTTTGTCACTGCGGGCGGGATCGCGCTCAACGCGGCGATGACGGCGTCAGCGCCAGGCAACGTTGCCGCACGCAAGGCGAAACTCACCTCCGGACCGAGTCCGCCGCTGCCGATCAGGATTAGCCGGTCGACGCGTTCGGGGAATTGATAGGCCGTCTGCAGAGCGATGCCGCCGCCCAGGCTGTGCCCGACGAGTGAAAAGCGGCGATGGCCCAGCGACAGCAGCAGATCCCGCAGCGCACATGCATGCGCGCCCAGCGAGTAGTCGCCGGCAGGCGGATCGGACTCACCGTGGCCGGGAAGGTCCGGCGCGATGACCGTATGCGTACGGGCCAGGGTGCCGATGAGGTGCCGCCATGTCCCCCGGTTACCGCCCAACCCGTGAATGAGTAACAGTGCGGGGCCGTGACCCGCGATGGTGTATGCGATGGAACCGCCGGTCAGATCGACTCGGTCCTCGTGAATGGGGTGGGCAGAGGCGGCCTGGCGCGCGCCTGAAGTTCTGCAGAGGGCGTTGATGGCTGCTCCCGTTCTCGGCGATGAGGCATCAGTGCGCTGATGGCCTATGACAGTCAGCCGATGGCGCAAGCACGTCCTGCCGGCTGAAAAATCGACCGTCGGAGGAATACCCGGTGCCCGCCGATTCATCAGTGATGGCCGCCACTGTCGGCTTGAGTCGGCACGCTGGAAGTTGGGTTTCTCAACGCCCCCCGACGCGTGTGTCGGCGAGTCCGTGTGCGGCGAGTTTTGCGGCCTTGTGCAAGGGTACTTCTTTGGGGAATCTGCGCCCTTGCGGCACCGTGCCCATCTACGTGCGTTCCGTCGACGAGGACGGTGCTGCTTACAAAGCGAGGACATTAGGTAATGGCGATCTCAGACGTCGCACAGTACGCGCATCTGAGCCCAACGGATGTCCAGGCGCTCGGCTCTGATCTTGACGCGATCCGCCGTGACATCGAGGTGTCTCGGGGCGCACGTGACGCGGCGTACATCCACCGCACCATAGCGTTTCAGCGGGTGCTCGAGGTGGGGTCGCGCTTGGTGCTCGGCGTCAGCCGCTCATGGGCCGGCTGGGCGATAGGCACGGCGTCACTGGCCCTGGCCAAAAGCGTTGAGAACATGGAGATCGGCCACAACGTAAGCCACGGTCAATGGGATTGGATGAATGACCCCGAAATCCACTCGAATACCTGGGAGTGGGATATGGCTGGGATCTCTTCGCAGTGGAGGTATGCGCACAACTACCGCCATCACGTGTTCACCAACGTGCTGGAGATGGATGATGACCTCGGCTTTGGGTTCATGCGACTCACTCGTGATCAGCCGTGGGAACCCCGGTATCTGCTACAGCCGTTGCGAAACATTCTCTTGGCGTTCACATTCGAATGGGGCATTGCTTTACACGACCTGCGCGCCGCGCAGGGCCAGGTGTCGGCGACTCCCAAGGGAGCGCTGTTGACGAACGCGCTGCTGCGCAAGACTGCACGCCAAACCGTCAAAGACTATTTCCTGTTTCCGGCGCTGAGTGGCGCACGGTGGCGCCGGACCCTGGCGGCCAACGCGACTGCGAATGTACTGCGCAACCTTTGGGCCTACATCGTGATCTTCTGTGGTCACTTCCCCGACGGGGCCGAAAAGTTCACCGCCGATGTCGTCGAGGAAGAAAGCAAAGCGCAATGGTACTTACGTCAGATGCTGGGTACGGCGAACTTCCAGGCGGGTCCTGTGTTGGCCTTCTTGAGCGGCAATCTGTGCTACCAGATCGAACACCACTTGTTCCCAGATCTCCCGAGTAACCGCTACGCCGAGATCGCCGGGCGGGTACGGGCATTGTGCAACCGCTATGACCTGCCCTACACCACCGGGTCACTGCCACGCCAATTCTGGTTGACGATGCGGACTCTTCACAAATTGGCGCTACCCGACCGCTTCTTAACCGCCACGCCCGATGACGCGCCGGAAACCGCGTCGGAGCGGAAGTTCCTCGTCACGGCAGCGCCGCCGGCCGTGAGGGCAACCGACCGGTCACCGGCGCGGCGAAGCGGTTTGCGTACCGCGTTGCGCTACCGCGCACGTATGACCGGCGAGCGGCATGAGGTGTTCAAAGTGTCCCGTCAGTATCGAATAAAACCGCCGCCCGGCAACGGACGAAAGCACGCAAACCCCAAACTCACTAGCACCAAACGATAGACTCCGTCCCGTCGCCCGCAGCGAACTCGGCGCCGTGTGCTCCCTTGGCCGGAAATCAATCCGCAATCCGGACGTGATAAAACAACAACCTGACACCCGTAAGTTGGCTGCGGCGGTTGCCGGCTCAACACAGGGAGATTGACGAGTATGGGTGGAGTCCCAGCTGAATTGACCGATTCCGACGTCGAGCATTTAGCTTGGGAGTTTCTCCAGTCAGGATATGTCGGCACCACGTTCGCCAATTGGTCGCTTGATCGACGCCTCGAGAAGTTCCTGCGGCGCAGCAGCCTGTCGCGGGTTGCCGACAACGGTGATCATTTCAATATCGTGCTGGATCGAATCATGACTTACCTGGCGGGCCGGTCCCCGCTGCGCGCCATTCGCGTCTAGCGGGTAAGCACCCGCTCGGCGCGTTGGAGGCTCTCGTCCACCAGATGGCCGGACGCGCCGAAATACGTTGCTGACGGCGGGCTTCCGACCAGATCGGCAATAGCGCGTTGCTCACCGCCCACGTCTGCGGACGCCAGGTTTGTGCTCATCCGCTCGGCGTGGACCTTTAGTCCGGACAGCAACTCGCTGCATTGAGAACCGGCGGTCACCGTACGCCGTGCCAGCGTCCGCAGGGTGTCCCACTCGACATGCCATGCACCGTCGGGGCGTTCGTCGTTAGCCAGCGCGGCCGCGGTGTGCAACGTCGCCGCCAGTGCAGGGGCCGCGATGGCGGCTCGCCGGATCAGGATGGAAAGCACGGGGTTGCGCTTGTGCGGCATGGACGACGATCCGCCACGGTGCTCGCCGGCCGGTTCGTCCAGCTCTGCGATTTCGGGGCGCGCCAGGGTGACGACGTCGGAGGCAATACGGCCCCAGCAGTCGGTGCATCGGACCAACGATTCGGCGGCGGCGGTGATCGGTGTGCGCGTCGTGTGCCACGGCAGCCGTAGGTCCAACCCCAAGTCTGTTGTCGCACTTCGTATCAGGCGATCGGCGACCACCTCCGGATCGCGCGTGCCGGTGAGCAGCGTCGCCATTTCCGTTGTCGCCGCCCACGTTCCCGCGGCGCCGCCGAATTGGGCGGGCGTAGCCAGCGCGGCGAGGCGGTCGTAGGCGTCGAGGACGCCATTGAGCCAACCGGCAGCTTTCACACCGAAAGTGGTGGGTGCCGCGTGCTGGGTGAGGGTTCGCGCTACCATGGGTGTGCTCCGGTGTGCCCGGACGAGCACTGACAGTGCCGAAATCTGTTCGACGAGTTGGGTAACGACGTCGTTGGCGACATTGCGGACGCCGACCATCAAGCTGGTATCGATGACGTCCTGACTTGTCAATCCGCGATGAATCCACGGGCCGATGGCCGGAATCGCACGCTGGCGCAACAGCGAGACCAATCCGATGACGGGGTTGCCGCCGTCTTCGGCGGTGACCGCGAGTACATCGCGGTCATTGGGGCCTACGAGATGCCACAGGTCAGCGCCGACGCAATCGGCCGGGGCCAGGCCGGCGCCGGCCAGCGCTCTCAGCCATGCGGACTCGACCGCGACCATCGACCGCAACAACGCTTCATCGGTCATGTGCTCGCCGGCCCGTTGCTCTCCCGGCCACAGCAAGTTACTCATCGTCGGTCATCCCGGAGGTCCAGGAACACGGTCTCATGCTCGCCCTGCAAATGGATGTCGAAACGCAGTGCGGGGCGGCCGCAGTCGTTGTCGGCGGAACAGACCAAGGTGGCGCGTCGTGCGGGAGCGACGCGCCCGGAAACGGGGTCGGCGGCCAGATCCTCCTCGGTCAGGTAGGCACGGGTGAACAAGTGATGCAACAGTCCCCGGGCGAAGACGGTGACGGCGAAGAACCTCGGCCGGCCGGGGGCCACTGCGCCCGGAGAAACGGTGGTGAAGCCGTAGCGCCCATCGGCATCGGTGGCCGCTCTGCCCCATCCGGTGAACGTCCAACCGTCGCGCCGCATCGATCCGAAGGCGCGGGAGATCCGTCCGGCGGTGTCAGGTTGCCAGATCTCCACCAACGCGTCGGGCACCGCGGCGCCGGCGCCGTCATAAACGGTGCCGTACAACCGGATCGCGCCGGGATACGCGTCGCCGACCAGCTCACTGTCGCGTGGATACGACAGGCCCAGGCCGAAGAAGGGACCTACCGTTTGCGCCGGGGTGCACACCAATTCACCGCTGAGATCAGTCACCGCCGCCGCCTTCGGCCGGAGTTTGCGCACTGCCGGACAACACGATGTCCCACCGGTAGCCGGTCGCGTATTCCGGTTCGGACAGGTCGTGGTCATAGGTGGCGATCAACCGTTGCCGCGCAACAGGATCGGCGATCGATTGGTAGATGGGGTCCAAGTCGAACAGCGGATCACCGGGAAAGTACATCTGGGTGACCAGCCGTTGGGTAAAAGCGGTGCCGAACAGTGAGAAGTGAATGTGCGCCGGCCGCCAGGCGTTGTGGTGGTTGCGCCACGGGTACGGGCCGGGCTTGACGGTCTTGAAGCGGTACGATCCGTCGGCCTCGGTCAGGCAGCGTCCTACGCCGGTGAAGTTGGGGTCCAGCGGAGCGGGATGCTGATCGCGCTGGTGCCGGTAGCGGCCGCTGGCGTTGGCCTGCCAGATCTCGACCAGTTGGCCCGCCACCGGCCTGCCGGATCGGTCGAGCACCCGGCCGGTCACAAGAATGCGCTCCCCGATCGGTTCGCCCGGATGCCCGCACGTCAGGTCTGCGTCGGCGGGGTCGACGTCCTGGTGCCCGAAACACGGTGCCCGGCGTTCGATCTCGTCGGGGTCGACGGACAGTAGCGGGTTTTCCGGACAGCGCAGGGCGCTGCTGCGGTACGGCAGGTAGTGCAACCGAGCCTGGCCGCCGTGGTGACCCCAGCGCTGAAGGTCAGCCGCGATGGCGGCCATTTCTGCGCTGATTTCGCCTTGTGACGCAAGGCGCTGCGGTGCGGCCTCCACGAACCGTGAGGCTACTCTGGTGCCGCCGAAGGGGGGACGCATAGCGTGAACGCCATGCCGCGCGACTACGTCTACGACCCCGCGTTCGCCGAGGAGCGCACCCGGCTGTCCGGCATGGAGAGACTGTGGGATCCGGGGACCCAAGCGTTGCTCGGTGAACTCGGCGTCGGAGACACGGACAAGCGTTGGCATTGCCTGGAGGTCGGCGCCGGCGGTGGTTCACTGTTGCGCTGGCTGACCGCGCGGCGCGCCACGGTGGTGGCCGTGGACATCGACACCCGCTTCATCGAGGCCTTGGCCGGCGACACGATCGACGTTCGGCGCCTCGACATCCGCACCGACGACTTGCCCCGCGACGAGTTCGATCTGGTGCATGCCCGGCTGGTCCTCGAGCACCTGCCCGACCGCGGGCAGATCATCGACCGCCTGGTAGCTGCGCTGCGCCCCGGGGGCTGGCTGGTCATCGAGGACTACGACTGGACGCCCTTCGGCTTCGAGGGCCAGGACGCACAGCTGCAGCGGGCGGCCGACGCCGTTCTCGCCTTCATGAAACGCGCCGGCTTCGAGCCGCATTATGGCCGCCGCGTGGTGGCCGACCTGGCAGCCGCTGGCCTGAACGAGGTGCGCGGCGAGGGACGCTGCTGCGTAATCGATTCCAGCACACCGGGATTCGAGTTCTTCCGGCTGTCCTTCGAGAGCCTGCGCAGCGTCGTCGTCGACGCCGGGCTGTTGTCCGCCGCGGACGCCGATGCGGTAGCGGCTCGCTTCGACGAAGACATCCGCATCTTGACGCCGATCATGATGGCCGGGATCGGCCGTCGCTAGCTAAAGGGCGCGTACCAGCGCCGCCCTGCCCTTGGTGCGAAGTTTATGCAACGTCGACCCGCGCAGCTCTTCGATGCGGGCGGCCATCTTGTTGCCCAGCTCCTCCAATTCGGCGTCGGTGATCCGCACCGAGGGCGGCGCGGGAATCATGTCGCGTTCCTCCTCGTCGGCGTGCGCCTCGAGCACCGTCTTGAACGAGTTCCACTCGTCTTCGTACCGCGGCGAGCTCTGCGGGGTGCGCAGCAGCACCGAGAGCTGGTCGACCACCTGTCGGTGCTCGGCATGAGCGATCGCGATCAGTTCGCTGGCCGCTGCCAAAGCGGGGTAGTACAGGTCGTCCTCGATGCGGAAGTGGATGTCCAGCTCCATCAACATCTCGTCGAAAAGGTTGTGCCGCTCTTCACTGTTCACCGGCGCCTCACTCACCTTGCGACCCAGTCCTTTGAGCACGACGTGGTGTTCTTTGAGAACCTCGTAGGCGTTCACTTGGCCACTCCATCCCGGCTTGTCAGTGCGTGGTCACCACGCACTTCGATGATTCCGTCGACCACTCGAGCCTCGTAACACGGCAGCGGGGCCGTGGAGGGGCCGCGCAGCACCTCCCCGGAGTCCACGTCGAACCGCGACCCGTGCCATGGGCACACCAGCCGGCCACGGTCCACCCAGCCGTCGGCCATCGGGGCGGCCAGGTGCGGGCAGAACTCACCGAACGCCGACACCTCGCCAGGCTCGGTTTGGCATACCACCAGTCCGACACCGTCGACCTCGACTCGGACCGGTTTGCCGTTCAGCGCACTTGCCGGCAGCACCGGCGTCCACTCTTTGCGGCGCAACCGCTGACCGGACTGGTCGATGCCGATCCCGGACTCGAAAACCAGTGCCCCACCGAGGTAACTGCCGCCGAGCGTCACGCCGTACCCCAGCGCGCTGGCCGCGATCGCGCGCAGCCGACGGCCACGGCGACGGTCCCACCAGGACAGGGCGTAGAGGGCGGTTGCGGCGGTGTTGACAACGCCGTGCACCAGACCGACGCGACGGTCTTTGTCGTGGGTGTGCTGCCAGTCGGTCACCCCGGTCACCGCGGCGCCGAGGCTCGCAACGATGCCCAGCCCTAACGAGCGCGACGCGAATTGTGCGGCTTGCGCGTTCTCGACGGCCGGCCGTCCCGGAAGCAGGCTCATTGCGTCCAACGCCACCGTCGTGCCGAGCGCTCCGCTGGCGAAAGAAGCCAGCGGCGGGTGTACCGGGTGACCGAGCCACACCCCGTTCAGCGCATTGGTCACGCGATCGCGCGCGCCACCCAGCCCGTTGTAGGCGAAGCTGAGCAGGTGCTCCAGGCGATAACTGGGCCGATCGAGCCACTCCTGGCGCCCGATGGCGCCCAGCACCCGCGGACCCAGCTTCTCCGTTCGACTTTCGGCACCTCGGGACCGATTACCCATGACACCAGCCCTTCCCCACTGTCGCGTTACGCGCACCGATCGCCATCGCCCTCCCGGTCAATTCACGATCACGAGCGCGGCTAGGTTCACCGTAACGTCGTTGCGCATGCGCAATTTGTGAGCGAACTGTGAGTCAGCCACCGGGCTGCTGAATGCACGAGGCCTGGGGCAATCGCCCGATTGACCGATCGAGCGCCGTCGGCAATTCTGTTCAGCAGAACAATTTTCTGCTGAGCAGACGCGGCGATACGGGGATGCGAGTGCGATGACCGACCACAGCGAGGTCTTCGGCAACGTGCGCCGCGGCATGATTCCGGCTCACATCTACAACGACGCCGAGTTGTTCGCGTTGGAGAAGGAGCGCCTGTTCAACCGGGCTTGGGTGTTTGTGGCGCACGAATCCGAGATTCCCCAGGATGGCGACTACGTGGTGCGCCGGGTACTCGACGACTCGTTCATCATCGCCCGGGATTCGGGTGGCACGGTACGGGCGCTGTTCAATATGTGCCTGCATCGCGGCATGCAGGTATGCCGCGCGGAGATGGGCAACGCGTCCAATTTCCGCTGCCCGTACCACGGCTGGACCTACCGCAACGACGGCCGGCTGACCGGTCTGCCGTTCCACCGGGAGGCCTATGGCGGCGACGACGGGTTCGCCAAAGGGCAGACCCTGCTGCCCGCACCGAACATCGGCAGTTACAACGGGCTGATCTTCCTCAACATGAACCCCGACGCCGAGCCGCTCGAGGACTTCCTCGGCGACTTCCGGTTTTACCTGGACTTCTACACCCGCCAAAGCCACCAGGGCTTGGACGTGCGGGGACCGCAACGATGGCGCATCAAAGCCAATTGGAAGATCGGCGCGGAGAACTTCGCCGGCGACATGTACCACACGCCACACACGCACGCGTCGATCGTCGACATCGGCCTGTTCCGCGAACCGCGCGCGCAAAAGCGCAAGGACGGCGCCACCTATTGGACGGACTGTGGCGGCGGAACGACCTACAAGCTGCCGCCGGGTGACTTCACCGAGCGCCTGCGTTACGTCGGCTATCCCGACGAGATGATCAGCCGCATGCACGGCCTGTGGAACCAACCCCAACGGCAGATGGTGGGCGAAGACGGCTTCATGATCTCGGCCGCCACCTGCTTCCCCAACCTCAGCTTCGTGCACAACTGGCCGAAGCTGCCCAACAGCGAACAGGTGGTGCCGTTCATCTCCATTCGGCAGTGGCAGCCGATCAGCGAGCACGAAACCGAGGTGTGCTCGTGGTTCGCGGTGGACGCCGCCGCCCCACCGCAATTCAAAATCGACTCCTACAAGGCGTATTTGATGTGCTTCGGCTCGACCGGCATGTTCGAGCAGGACGACGTGGAGAACTGGGTGTCCCTGACCACCACCGCGGGCGGCTCAATGGCCCGGCGCCTGTTGCTCAACAGCCGGATGGGTTTACTGCCCGACGACTCCCCGGTGATCGAGGACCTGCCACCCGAGCTGTTTCACGGGCCGGGACGCGCACAGGTCGGATACAACGAGTACAACCAGCGCGAATTGCTCAAATTATGGGCGCAGCACCTGGCGGCAACATGACGAAACCATTGCCGTTCAACGACATTCGGCACCTGCAGGCGCATCAATTTCTCGTTGACGAGGCTTACCTGCTGGACGCTCAACAATACGAGGCGTGGCTGGCGACGCTGACCGACGACGTGCACTATGTGATGCCGGTCCGGGTGACCACGGCCCGGGGCGCCGGATTCGACACCTCGCCCGGCATGGCGCATTTCGACGAGGACAAGTACTCGCTGACCCAGCGCGTCGCCCGCTTCGCGACCGAGCACGCCTGGACCGAGGACCCCCCGTCGCGGCTGCGCCACTTCATCACCAATGTGCGCACCTTCCTCGGCGCCGACGACGCTCATCTGGTCGTGCAATCGGCCGAGTTGTTGTTCCGCAGCCGCGGCGACGTCAACGACAGCGCGTTGGTGTCCTGCGGCCGGGAAGACCTATTACGCTGGTGCGACGATGGCTGGAAATTGGCCCGGCGCACAATCATTGCGGACGAATCGGTGTTGCGTATGCAGAACTTGGCGGTGTTCTTGTGACGGACGACCTCGCTCAGCTCCTGGCTGGCGCTGTCGGCGAACCACTAATCGTCGCAAACGAATTCACCGAGGTCCAGGTGCGCCGGGTGAATACGCGCAACGGCGCCCGGCTGTTGATCACCGCGCCGAAAAGTGGGTGGTGGATCAGTCTGGATGCGCTGGAAGTCGAGGCATTGACCTGGCAGAACACTCGTACGCTGGCGGCCATGGTCGGCAATCCGCAGATTCCGCTGCTGCCCGGCGAGCCGGAAGGACCCGATGACCGGATGGCTTGACAGCAAACGCGCCCTGATCGTCGGCGCCGGGTCGGGGATCGGCCGTGCCGTGGTCGACGCGTTCCGCGCCGAAGGCGCGAAAGTGGCGGTGCTGGAACGCGATCCGGAGAAGTGCCGTCAACTGCGCAAGCAGATCCCGGATATCCCGGTCATCGAGGGCGATGCCGTCACCCGTGCGGCCAACGACCGCGCCGTGCGCGCCGCGGTCGATACCTATGGCGGCCTGGATACGCTGGTCAACTGTGTCGGCGTCTTCGACTTTTACCGAGGCCTCGACGACATCGCGGCCGACGACCTCTCCCCCGCGTTCGACGAAATGTTTCGCACCAACGTGCTCAGCCATCTGCAGTCGGTCAAGGCGGCGATACCCGAACTGCGCGCGGCGCAGGGATCTTCGGTGGTGCTCACCGAGTCCGCGTCGTCGTACTACCCGGGACGCGGCGGCGTGCTCTATGTGTCGTCGAAGTTCGCGGTGCGCGGCCTGGTCACCGCGCTGGCGCACGAGCTGGCACCCGACATCCGGGTCAACGGCGTGGCACCGGGCGGAACGCTGAACACCGACCTGCGCGGTCTGGCTAGTCTCGGCCAGGACAGTACCCGCCTGGACGAAACCCCCAATCGGGCACGCGAGGTGGCCGCGCGCAGCCCGCTCAACGTCGCGCTGTCCGGGAAAGACCACGCGTGGAGCTTCGTCTACCTGGCCTCCGACCGGTCCCGCGGCATCACTGGAGAAACCGTCCACCCCGACGGCGGATTCCGCCTCGGTGCGTCAAAGTCGGCTCATCCGTGACCGATTCGCTGGACCAACAACGTGCGCTGGTCGCCCAAGCGTGCCGAGTCGCCGCGGCCCGCGGTCTGGTCGACGGCATCCTCGGCCACCTGAGCTTGCGGATCGACGACGACCATCTGCTGGTGCGCTGCCGCAGTGACGACGACACCGGGGTGGCATTCACCCGCCCCGCCGACATCCGGTTGGTCAACTTCGACGGAACCCCGGCCACCTCAGGCGAACTCGACGGATACCGCATCCCCAACGAGTTTCCCATCCATGCCGAGACGCTCCTGGCCGACGCGCGGCATCGGGCGGTCGCACACCTGCACCCGCCGGCCGTCGTCGCGGCCGACCTGGCCGGCATCGCGATCCGACCCATCTACGGCGCCTACGACATTCCCGGCGCGCGATTGGCCCGCGGCGGAGTACCCGTCTATCGGCGGGCTGTGCTGATTCGAAACGCGGTGCTCGGCAAAGAGATGGCGGCTGCGATGGGCGGCGCGCCGGTTGTCGTCCTGCGCGGACACGGCATCACCAGCGCGGCCCGAAGTGTGCCGCAGGCGGTGCTGCAGGCGATCAGCGTCAACGAAGTCGCGCGCATGTCGTTACAGGTGCGCGCCGCCGGTGGCACCTTGCGTGACATCGACGAGGCCGATTGGGAGCATCTGCCCGACCTGGGCAACGCGTTAACCGCCGAGGCGGCCTGGCGGCACGAAGTGGCCCGACTGGGCGCCCCGCCAGTTCTATAGCTCGATTCGCGCGCAACGAATGCGTAACGCTCTGGCAGCCAACCGATTTCGCCGGTTCATCGGGAGCCGACACGAAGCGGATATGCCGTATTTGCTTCGATGGCGGTCCTACCCTGGGCAAGTCTTTCGACTAGACCCGAGGAGTACGCACGTGGGTGAACTGGACCGGCGACGCTTCCTGGTCGCGGTGGCCGCGACCGTGGCCGTCACCGGGATCTCGTGGTACGGCGGAGCGCCCGCGGACTGGGTGGCGCGTGCCGACGTGTCCGGGCCGAAACCCGCGACCCCGCCGCTGCCACCGTTACTGCCGCCACCACACCCGCGATCGCGAGTTCCGTTGCCCGGTGGCAGCGTGCTCAAGAAGCTGCCTGGTCAAGGTGACCTGCTGGCATGGACGGTCGACGACGGCGCCAACACCGAGGTGGTGCGCGCCTACACGCAATTCGCCAAGGACACCGGGGTGCGGCTCACTTACTTCGTCACCGGTTCGTACCACTCGTGGACCGACAACGTCGCCTTACTCAGACCGCTGGTGGACTCGGGCCAGATCCAACTGGCCAACCACACCTGGTCACATCCCGACTTGACCATGCTGACGGCTCGACAAGTCGCAGACGAGCTGCGCAGTACTGATGTCTTCCTGCGCAATACCTACGGCGTCGACGCCGCTCCCTACTTCCGGCCGCCGTTCGGCCACCACAATCCCCTCGTCGACACGGTGGCCGCTGATCTGGGTTACCAGGTCCCGACACTATGGTCCGGTGATCTGAGGGACTCTGCACTGCTCTCCGACACCCAGCTATTCACGACGGCCTACCAGTCGTTCACACCACAGAACATCGTGATCGGCCACCTCAACCACCCGACGATCACCCACGTCTACGGACAACTGGTGGACATCATCCGGTCGCGCAACCTGCGCACTGTGACCCTCAACGATGTTTTCCTGCGACCGGCCAGTCCGCGCCGCACCACCGGCGGCTGAGCGAACAGTCAACCCAGTTGAGCGCCAATGCCTTTGGCCGCGTCGACAAGTGCGGCCACCACCGCGGCATAGGACGATTCGTCCAGCCGGTTGCACGGCGCCGCGGCGTTCAGGGCCAACCGCAAGCCCGGTGCGCGGGTGGGGATCGCAACGGCGACCGACGCGACGCCCTCCTCGCTCTCCTCCCGGTTCAGCGCATATCCACGCTCCCGGATACGGGCAAGTTCGGCTTCCAAGGCGGCGCGATCACCGATCGAATGAGGGGTGATCCGCGTCAGCTCCACCGACGGAAGTAGTTGACGCACCTCGGTTTCGCCCAGCTGGGCCAGCAAGACCTTGCCCGTCGAGGTGCAGTGCGCAGGCATGCTGCGTCCCAATCGGGAGGCCACTCGCACCGCGGCCGGACCTTCTACCGCGGCGATGAAGCGGACGTTGGCGCCGTCGAGCATTCCGACGTGAGTCGTTTCGCGCAGCCGCTCACTGAGTTCCCGCAGGATGGGCGCCGCGGTCCGGGGAACGTCGATGCGGCCGAAGATGGCAAAGGCGACGCTGGTGAGCGCCGGGCCGGGCAGGTACGCCTTGGACGCCGGATCTTGTCGCACGAATCCTCGATAGCTCAGCATCGCCAGCAGTCGGTGCGCGGTCGATGAGGCAACACCCAGATACCGGGTGGCCTCACTCAACCGAATCTCCGGGCGTTCCCCGAGCAACAGCAGCAGCTTGAGCGCGTTGTCCACCGACTCGATCGGATACTGCGGGACAGGCGGATCGACAGCCGGCTGCACCTCCTTCGGCATGACAGCGACCGTACCGATGTTGGGCGCCGAATCGGCAACGAACCTGCGTCGTTCGGTCGGCTCGGTCACCGCTGCCGTGCCGCTTGCGCTTTCGCCCAGCGGTAGTCGGCCTTGCCGGACGGTGAGCGCTGCACCTTGTCGCAGAAGATCACCTCTTTGGGCAGCTTGTATCGCGCGATATGGCGCCCGGCCTCAGCGAGGACTCCGGCAGCGTCGACGTGCGCGCCCTGCGCTAATTGCACGATGGCCACCACCTCACTTCCCCAGCGGGCGCTGGGCCGGCCGGTGACCACCACGTCATAGACCGCGGGGTGTTCGGCGATCGCCGCCTCCACCTCTTCGGCGAAGATCTTCTCGCCACCGGAGTTGATGGTCACCGAATCCCGGCCCAGCAACTCGATTTGGCCATCGGCATGCCAGCGCGCCCGATCACCGGGGACGGAGTGCCGAATCCCCCCGATGACCGGGAACGTCCGCGCCGTCTTCTCCGGGTCACCCAGATAGCCCAGCGGGATGAGACCCTGCTGCGCCAGCCATCCGATCTCCTCGTCACCCGGCGCCAAAATCCGCGACAGATCCGAGCTGACCACCACCGCCCCGGGATTCGGGAGGAATTTGCCCGACGCCGGCTGCAGGCGCGAGGACACCTGGCCCATCTGGCTACCGGACTCCGAGGACCCGCCGGCGTCCAGAATCGTTACCTGGGGCAGCAATTCGACGAACCGCTGTTTGATCGGCGCGCTGAGCGCTGCCCCGCCGGTGATGACCGCCACCAAACCGGACAGGTCGTAAGCACCCCTGGCCAGCTCCTCCACCAAGGGCCTGCCGAAGGCGTCACCCACGAAGGACAAGGACATCACGCGTTCTCGGCTGGCCAATGCCAGGGTTTCGGCCGGGTCGAAGTGGGTGGTCGTCGCCGCCATGACAATGGGGCGGCCGCCGCAGATCGCCAGAAACGCCGCCCACTGCGCCGCGCCGTGCATCAGCGGCGCCGCCGTCATCGACCCCGGTCCGGCGGTGCGTGACCGTGCCACGATCTCGTCGAGCGTGGCCACCACGTCGCCGCCGCCGAAGCTCCGGCCCCCCATTGCGTTGACGTAGATGTCGTGCTGGCGCCAGAGCACGCCCTTGGGCATGCCGGTGGTGCCGCCGGTGTAGAGCACATAGAGGTCGTCGGGTGACAGCGGGAGGTCGAGTGGTTCGTCGGACTCGGCGGCCAGCGCGTCCTCGTAGCGGACCGCGCCGGGCAGCGGCTCGTTGCCGGATGCGTCGTCGACATGGATCAAGCGTGGCTGCCGCCCGTACTTGCCCAGCGCCTCGGCGAGTGTCGGCGCGAAGCGGGCGTGGTACATGACGGCGTCGGCGCCGGCGTTGTCCAGCAGGTACACCAGTTCGTCTGCGACGTAGCGATAGTTGATGTTGAACGGCGCGACCCGGGCCTGATAAGCCCCGATCATCGCCTCAAGGAACTCGTTGCAGTTGGCCAGGTACAGCCCCAGATGGCTCTGCCCGGATTCATAGGGCGCCAACTGCGCGCGCTCCCGAGTGGCGCCCATCCCCCACCCGTGCAGCACCCGGGCGAATCGCCGGGCCCGCTGGTCGGTCTGAGCGAACGTGAACCGACGGTCTCCGAACACGATGCAGTCCCGATCCGGATTGGCCTCGGCGACCGCCGTGAAGACTTGGGCAAGGTTGAATTCCACTGCGCCTCCCCGATGATCGGCGTTGACCCGGCAACGTCATGACCCTATCGGCAACCAAGGCGCGGCAATGATGCGCACATTCGCCATTAGTCAGGCATCCTTTACGCATGGACGTCGAGGCGCTATTGCAGACGATCCCCCCTCTCGCGGTGTACTTGCTGGTCGGCGGTGTGGTCGGTGTCGAAAGCCTCGGCATTCCGCTGCCCGGTGAGATCGTGCTGGTGAGTGCCGCACTGATGTCGTCACATCACGATCTCTCGGTCAACCCGGTCGGTGTCGGAGTGGCCGCGGTGATCGGCGCCGTGGTGGGTGATTCGATCGGCTACTCGGTGGGTCGCCGATTCGGCATGCCGCTGTTCGACCGGCTCGGCCGCCGTTTCCCCAAGCACTTTGGACCCGGTCACGTCGCGCTGGCCGAGCGGACCTTCGAACGTTGGGGTGTTCGGGCGGTTTTCTTCGGCCGGTTCATTGCGCTGCTGCGAATCTTCGCCGGTCCACTGGCCGGCGCGTTGAAGATGCCCTATCCACGATTCCTTCTTGCCAACATCTCCGGCGGAATCTGTTGGGCCGGCGGCACCACTGCGGCGGTTTACTTCGCCGGTATCGCCGCCGAACGGTGGCTGCAGCGGTTCTCCTGGATCGCGCTGGTCATCGCCCTCATCTGCGGTGTCACCGCGGCGATCTTGCTGCGGGAACGCACCTCTCGCGCCATCGCGGAATTAGAGGCCGAGCACTACCGCAACGCCGACAACAGCGAGCCGGATCAACCCGCCACCTCGTCGGCTTCCTGAACGGGCCGGTGCTGCTCGATTAGGACCCGCGCCATCGACTGGGCACGCATCGCGGCATCGGCGTCACCGACGGCCGCCATGATGATGGCGCCCTTCATCAGAATGTGCCACGACCAGGCAAAATCCTGCACATCTGCCAACCCCGCCGCCGCCGCGCGCCGACGCACGACATCGCGGACCTTATCGATGTGCGCGATACAGGCTTGGCCGATGGGATGGTCGGCGCCAACCTCGAGCAGCACGTTGGTGAAAGAGCAACCTTCGTAGCCGTCGCTGTTGCGAATCCAGTCGTGCAAGACATCGAAGATAGCCAGCAATTGTGCTTCCGGCGTGGCGCCGCGCTGCTCGGACTGCGCCTCGATCAGGTCGTGGGTCCACAGTTGCTCACGCCGCTCGAGCACCGCCAGGACCAGGTCGTTCTTTGTTGCGAAGTGCCGGTAGAGGGTTGCTTTGGCGACGCCCGCGCGCTCGATGACTTCCTCGGTGCCCACCGCGCGTATTCCCCGTCGACTGAACAGGTCGTAAGCGGCCACCAGTATCCGCTCGCGAGCAGGCACTACAGGCGTGATCTCGTCAGGCGATGCCATAACCAGCCTCACCGTACTCTTAGCTGCCCTACGTAGACAGACCGCCCTGTCTTGTTATAGAACTGAGACTCACAGGGCGATAAGTCTGTCTGTCTTCAGCCCCGCAGGACGGGCATCCATCGCGGCGATACACGCCAGCCGATTAGGAGTGCACGATGAGCCTGGTCATTGCAGAGTCCTTCTCCACGCACCTGACCCTCAGCACACGGTTGGTCTACGAGCTCGGCGACCCCCGCAGCACGCTGCGGGCGACCACCGACCGCACCGGCGAAGCGGTGCTGATCCACGCCGGCGGAGAGATCGACGCGTGCAACGAGCACACGTGGCGGCACTTGGTCAGTGAGGCCGCCGCCGGAGTCACCCTGCCTGGCATCTTGGTCGTCGACGTCAGCGACGTCGACTTCATGGGCTGCTGCGCGTTCGACGTCCTGGCCGACGAAGCACATCGGTGTCGTCGTCGCGGCGTCGAGATGCGCCTGGTCAGCGCGGCACCGATCGTGGCGCGCATCGTGGCGGCGTGCGGGCTGAACGACACCTTGCCCATCTACGCCACGGTCGATGATGCGCTTGCCGCCCCGACCCCGCGCTGGTGACCGCCGACGGCCACTAATTCCCGTCCGGCATTCGTCGGCGGCCCCACGGACAGCACCGACCGCACCGCGGCGCGCAGGTAGTCCCGCATGACCGGCATGCTGTAACGCTTGCCCCGGACTGCGATCCACTTCGGCAGATCGACGATGCAGGTCGCCACGAGATCGACGGCGTCGTCGTCGCCGCGGCCCCACAGCCGCTGCGCCAACTGCGTGATGAGTGCCGCGAGTTCGCGCTGCAGGGCAGCCAACTGGTCGGCGACATCGCGCGGCATCGGTTGAGTGACCACCTCGTTGCGGCCCACCGTCAGCAACAACGCCGCCGACCCCGGATACATCTCGGGGTAGATGAGCGACGTCTCCGCCGCGGCGTGAACCGCCTCTCGCGGGTCGGCAGCGGACCGTTCGTGCGCCTCGTCGACCGCACCGGCCAGCAGCGACAGAAAGCGCCGCTCCGCGCGGATCCGCGCGCGTCCCAGCAGCCCGCCGCGCGATTCGAACGTCCGATAGATGGCGCCGTTGGACACGCCGGTGGCCTTGGTGAGCGCCCGGATCGTCAGCGCGTCAGTGCCATGCTGGGCAACCAACTGTTCGACCGCGTCGATCACGTAGTCGGGGTCGTACAACCGAGGACTTGACACAGCTTCGTTACTCCTAGGGACCAGCATTGTGCGCGCTATGCGCGCGGAACCGGAGAGATGCCCGACATCGTCACGGTTTGGTTCAGTCATTTTCTCGAACGGATCTGCTCACCACAGCAAAATCGCGAAGTTCACCGAAAGGCGTCATGCTCGGTGAGTGATCGGCCACACCGCAGCGGCGGCGTGGTTTGCCACGTCCGGCCAGGGGTAGCTTGCGCATATGAGCCCCGGGTCCTCCCACAGCGACCTGCCCACTGTCGGCGTCGAGGAGGAGTTTCTTCTCGTCGACCCGCAGACCGGCGAACCGGCTCCCCGCAACAAGGAAGTGGCTCAGGAGGCCGAGCGCCGCGGCGCCGAACTGCAGGTGGAGCTGAGCAGTTGCCAGGTAGAGACCACCTCCCAGGTGGTGGCGACGACGGCCGAACTGCGCGACGAGCTCACCCGATTGCGGCGCGCCACCGCGCAGGCTGCCGAAGCCGTCGGGGTACAGCTGCTGGCCTTAGGTCTGCCGCCAGTGACGCCCCACCGCTTCCCCGTCACCGACACCGAGCGGTACCGGCGGATCGGAGAGCAGTACGGCATGGTTGCTCACGAGCAAGGCATCTGCGGTTTCCACGTACATGTGCAGGTTCCCGACCGTGCGGCGGCCATTCACGTCAGCAATTGGCTGCGGCCGTGGCTGCCGGTTTTGCTTGCGCTGTCGGCCAATTCGGCGCTGTACCGCAATTCCGACTCCGGATATGCCAGCTGGCGCAGCATTCTGTGGCGTCGCTGGCCCGTCGCGGGCGCCCCGCCGCACTTCGAGTCGCCCGAGGAGTACGACCGCACGGTGCAGATGCTGGTCGACACGGGCATGATTCTTGATCCGGGCATGGTGTATTGGGATGTGCGTCCGTCGGCGAACTTCCCGACCGTCGAGGTTCGGGTGGCCGACGTCCCCGCGACGGTCGCCGAATCGGTGCTGTTGACCACGCTGATTCGCGCGGCGGTGATGACCGCACTCGAAGAGCGTGACCGCGACTTGCGGCTGCCGCCCGCCGCTCTGCGGGCCGCGTATTGGAAAGCGGCGCACGACGGGTTGTCCGGCCACACCCTCGATCTGGTCGATGGACGCGGTGCCGTGCCGACTCGCGACCAGCTGAACACGTTGGTGCGGCGCACCCGCCCGGCGTTGGAGGCGCTCGGTGAATACGACTATGTGCTCGCCGAGCTCGACCGGGTGAGCGTCGAAGGCAACGGTGCGATGCGGCAGCGCCGGGCATGGCAGCGGCGCGGTGAGATGATGGACGTCATCGCCGAGGCGGCAGCAGCCATGCTGAGCTGAAAGCCATTGGCGTGACTTCAGATTGTCATCAATCGATACAGCCCGATGGCCCCGACCACGACGATGGTGGCGCGCAGCGCGTTCGGTGACAGCCGACGTCCATAACGCGCGCCCAGTAGTCCTCCTACCCAGGAACCGAGGGCGATCACGCCGGCGACCGGCCAGCTGATGCGGTCGAAGGCGACCAACGTATAGCCAACCGCGGCAACGATATTGACGACGAGCGCCAGCAGGTTCTTCGCCGCGTTCATCCGCTGCACCGACTCGGGCAACAAGGCGCCCATCACGCCGATCAGCAAGATGCCTTGGGCGGCGGTGAAATAGCCGCCGTACACGCCGACCGCGAACGTGCCGGAAACCAATGCCGCCATCCGCCCCGGCGAGATGTGGTCGACCGAGCGCCCGGCCTGTTCGGCGCGGCGGCGGGCCCACGCCTGGATCCACGGTCCGACCACCACCAAGACCAGCGCCAGCACCAGCAGGGCGGGCACCACCTCGGCGAAGACCTGCTCGGGCAGGTGCAGCAGCAGGAAAGCGCCCACCGCCGCGCCGGCCAGCGACGCCGGGATCTGCCAGCGCAACCGATCCCACTGACCGCCCAGTTCGTCGCGGTATCCCCAGGTGGCTGATACTCCACCGGCTACCAGACCCACGGCGTTCGACATGGTCGAGGTGACCGGCGGATACCCAAGGGCGACCAAGGTGGGGAAGGTGATCAACGTGCCGGACCCGACCAGGGCGTTGATTGCGCCGGCGGCGAACCCGGCGAGTCCGATCAAAGCCAGGTGGGAAAGCGACACGTCGCGAACCGTAGTCCCACCGCACCCGCGGCTGCCAACTTCGTGATAATTCACACTTAACACTGGTCGAAAACAGGTCGTGGACTTACGTTTCGGGCCAGGGTTGAGTAGACGCTGCACGGTGTTGAAGTCGATCGATGGAGGTCGCCATGCACAGCACCCTGACCGGGTTGGGGTTGAGGATTCCGGTGCTGGCCGCACCGATGGCCGGCGGTCCCACCACCCCCAAACTCGTCGTCGCGGCCGCCGCGGCCGGCAGCCTCGGCTTCGTCGCGGCCGGCTACAAGACACCCGACGTGCTCGCTGAGCAGATCGCCGAAGTCCGTTCCGCCGGTGTGCAATTCGGCGTCAACGTGTTCGCGCCCAATCCGGTCCCGGTGGACGCGGAGGCTTACGCGCGATACCGCCGCACCATCGCGCCGGAGGCCGAACGCTACGAAGTCGACCTCGGCCGGGTGCCGATCACCGAGGACAACGACTACTGGCAGGAGAAGGTCGACCTGCTGCTCGCCAACCCGGTGCCGGTGGTCAGCTTTACCTTCGGTGTGCCCGAGGCGTCGGTGATCGCGGCGCTGAAGAAGGCGGGCAGCGTCGTCGCGCAGACGGTGACCTCGGCGCCCGAGGCGCAGCTGGCCACCGAGCGCGACGTGGACGTGCTGCTGGTGCAGGCGTCCGCCGCCGGTGGTCATTCCGGAACCCTGACTCCCGAGCGGTTACCGGCCGAGGTTGCGCTGCCCGAGTTGTTGAAGGAGGTGGCGGCGGTGACGTCGTTGCCCTTGATCGGAGCCGGCGGCGTCGGTACGGCCGACGATGTCGCCGCCGCCCTCGGCGCGGGCGCGGTTGCCACCGCGGTCGGCACGGTCCTGGTCTGCAGTCAGGAAAGCGGCACGTCGGCGCCCTACCGGCAGGCACTCGCCGCTCCCGGCCCACGCACGACCGTCGTGACCCGCGCGTTCACCGGCCGCCCCGCCCGGGGCCTGACCAATGTCTTCACCGATCGGTACACGGCGCTGGCGCCGGTTGGTTACCCGGCGCTGCATCACTTGACCAGCCCGATCCGTAAGGCGGCCGCCGCGGCCGGTGACGCCGAACGGATCAATTTGTGGGCCGGCACCGGCTTCCGTCACGCGCGAACCGATCCCGCGGACCGGATCCTGACCGACCTGGCCGCGAAGGCCTGAGGCATGGGGCACCGAGTGGATGCGCAGCGACGCGACTGCGCGATCAGCGTGCTGGGTGGCCCGACGACCGTGGTGGATATCGCGGGCCGCAGGCTCGTAATGGACCCCACCTTCGACCCGCCGGGTGAACATGCTTACTTGACCAAGCTCACCGGTCCGGCCGTCGAGGCAGAGGCGTTGGGAGCGGTCGACGCGGTTCTGATCAGCCACGACCAACATCCCGACAATCTCGACGACGCCGGTCGACGACTGGCGCTGGCAGTACCGCTAGCCCTCACCCACCCGGGCGCCGCCGGACGGCTGGGTCCGCCCGCTCACGGGTTGACCACCTGGGCCTCGTATGAATTCGTCGGGGGCGCGGGACCCCTTGTGGTGCAAGCCGTTCCGGCCGTGCACGGCCCGGCCGACGGACAACGCGACGCCGGCGGTTACGTCAACTGCGAAGTGACCGGATTCGTGCTGTCCGGCCCCGGTCTACCCACCGTCTACCTCAGTGGCGACAACGCCTCCATCGCCGCGGTGCAGGACGTGGTGAGCCGCGTCGGCCCGGTAGATATCGCGGTGATCTTCGCCGGTGCGGCGCGGGTTCCGAGCAAAGAGCGGGGCCGTCCGCTGACGATGACCGGGGCGCGCGCGGCCGCGGCGGCCGAGTTGCTCGGTGCCACGGTGGTGATCCCGGCCCACGTCGACGGCTGGGCGCATTTCAGCGAGGGCGTCGACGACTTCGTAGGCGCCTTCGACCAGGCGGGAATCGGAGGCGTGTTGCGGGTCGCCGACAACGGCGAGTGGATCGACTTGGCTTAGCCGATCCACTCGGCCGCTGAGGCGCTTATCCGCCGCCCGGGTAGACGCCCGGCAGGCCCGGCAGATTCTGCAGTGACG
>NZ_LZLE01000309.1 GCF_001673155.1 Mycobacterium sp. 1423905.2
GGCGAGGCTGTCGTCGGCGTCGGCCCACACCATGACCAGGCCCAATTCGCCCAGTGGGGCGAACACCGCGCTGCGCGCCCACCAAGCCCGCTGCGCCGCGCTGATCGGCGGGTACGCCCGCACGGCCGAAGGCCACGCGCTGGTACGCAGCGGCTGGGCACACGACATTGTCGCCGCCCGCCCGGTGGTCCGGGCCCGCAGCCCCCGCGTGGTCGCGCTCGACGACAGCGGCTACGCCGAAGAACGCGACCCGGCCGCCCGCACCGCCCGGCTTCCGTCCATCGCGTTACGCGCCGCCCGATCCGCGCTGGAGGCCGACGCGCCGGTGTTGGTGCAGGTGCCGCGCCGTGGGTATGTGCCGTCGCTGGCGTGCGGGCGCTGCCGCGCGATCGCGCGGTGCCGGCAATGCACCGGGCCCCTGTCCTTGCTTGACCGGGGCGGCGGGACGGTGTGCCGGTGGTGTGGCCGGGTCGATCCGGCGCCGCGGTGTGTGCGGTGCGGGTCCGATGCCCTGCGCGCGGTCGTCGTGGGGGCGCGGCGCACCGCCGAAGAATTGGGCCGGGCACTTCCCGGGGCGCCGGTGATCACGTCGGCCGGCGAAGCGGTCGTGTCCGAGGTTCCGGCCAAGCCGGCAGTGGTGGTCGCCACCCCGGGCGCAGAACCGCGCGCCGACGGCGGCTACGGCGCGGCGTTGCTGCTCGATACCTGGGCGCTGCTGGGCAGGCAGGATCTGCGCGCCGCCGAGGAAGCCTTGTGGCGCTGGATGAATGCGGCCGCGCTGGTTCGGGCACGCGGTGACGGCGGGGTGGTGATTGTGGTCGCCGAATCGTCCATTCCCACCGTGCAAGCGCTGATTCGGTGGGATCCGGTCGGCCATGCCGACACCGAATTGGCGGCCCGGGCCGAGGTCGGCTTGCCGCCCAGTGTGCACATCGCCGCGCTCGACGGCACCGGCGAGGCGGTGCACGGGCTGCTGGCCGAGGCCCGCTTACCCGCCGACGCGGATCTGCTGGGGCCGGTCGATCTGCCCGCCGGCGCCCGGCGTCCCGCGGGCACACCCGCGGACGGGCAGGTCACCCGGATGCTGGTGCGCGTGCGTCGGGACCAGGGACTGGCGCTGGCGACGGCGCTGCGTGGGGCGGTCGGGGTGCTCAGTGCGCGACAGACTCAGGAACCGGTGCGGGTGCAGATCGACCCGCTGCATATCGGATAACCGACCATGGCCCCTAGCAACTGTCCGCAATAGATAGTTACACTTTCTTTTTGCTGTATCCCGGTGCGCGGGGAAGGGGCCTCCATGACCACGGAGAACGCAGCAGCAGCCGATGAGTCGCTCGATTTCATCACCGACGCGCTGCTGACGGCATCGCGGTTACTGGTCGCCATCTCGGCTCATTCCATTGCGATGGTCGACGACAGCCTCACCATCCCGCAGTTCCGCACCCTGGTCATCCTGTCGAATCGGGGTCCGATCAATCTGGCGACCTTGGCGACGCTGCTCGGCGTGCAGCCGTCGGCGACGGGGCGGATGGTCGATCGGCTGGTCAGCGCCGGCATGATCGACCGTCTGCCACACCCCACCTCCCGCCGCGAACTGCTCGCCGCGCTGACCAAGAAGGGGCGAGACGTCGTCGCCAAGGTCACCGCAAATCGTCGCGCCGAGATCGCGCGAATCGTCGAGAAGATGCCGCCGGCCGAACGCCACGGTCTGGTGCGGGCCCTGACCGCGTTCGCGGCCGCCGGCGGAGAACCCGACGCCCACGTCGATATCGATCAGCTGTAGGCGGCGGCCGGGTCATCCCTTGTCGGCGACGAGCAGCAGGTACTCCCATTCCATGACGCCGTCGTTCAGATATTCCCCGGCGAGTTCGAGCAACTGCGTGTCGAGTTCGGCGGCCAGCACGGCGTTGCCGCCGATGTTGGCATATGCCTCGATCGTGGGGCCGTAGTGGTGCTTGAAGTAGTCGTGGACGGCTTGGGCGGTGCCGAACCGGTCCACTTTGAGTTGCCCGCGTCGCACGTCGGCACCGACCACGCGATTGCCGAAGAGTCCAGTGACGTAGGCCTGGCGTCCCCACAACGCCGACGGCGGCAGCGCCGCGGACAAGCTGGGCCGGTAGGGACGGAGGGTGGCCAGCATTCGGCCGAAGAACCCTTCAGGGGTCCAGCTGATCACCCCGATGATGCCGCCCGGGCGGCACACCCGGACCAGCTCGCGGGCTGCCCGCTGATGGTCGGGCGCGAACATCACGCCGATCGCTGAGATCACCGCATCGAATGCGTTGTCGCCGAAGGGCAGCGCTTGGGCGTCGGCTTCCTGATAGTGCAGTTTGAGGCCCTGCGCGACGGCCCGAGCCTGTGACCGCCGCAGCAACTCGGGGGTGAGATCGGTGGACACCACGCACGCTCCGGTCTCGGCCGCCGGCAGGGAGATGTTCCCGGAGCCGGCGGCGACGTCGAGCACCCGGTCGCCGGGGCCGATGCCGGTGGCGGCGACCAGGATCGGGCCCAGCGGCGCCATCACTTGTTCGGCCATCAATGCGTAGTCACCCAGCGCCCACATGGCGCGATGGGTGGCAGCCAGGGACGAGTCGATGACCGCGGGGGTGGTGATGCTCATGGCGTCTCCTTACTCTCAAAAGGCCCTTAGTGCTCGTGGGACACAGTATGCATATGCAACATTAAATTGAGGTAAGAATTGTGCGCGGCGGCTGTGGGCGCCCGACCGACTGCGGCGCTTCCTAGACTGGCCCGGTGCGTCTTGTCTTCGCCGGTACGCCCGAGCCCGCGCTGCCTGCGCTGCGTCGGCTCATCGAGTCACCGCGCCACGAGGTGATTGCGGTGCTCACCCGACCCGACGCCGCGTCTGGCCGGCGCGGCAAACCAGAGCCGTCGCCGGTGGCGCGCGAGGCGCTCGACAGGGGGATTCCGGTGTTGCGGCCGTCCCGGCCCAACTCACCGGAGTTCGTCGCCGAACTCGCGGAACTGGCGCCCGACTGTTGTCCGGTGGTGGCCTACGGTGCGCTGCTGCGCGAAGCGTTGCTGGCCGTTCCGCCGCGCGGCTGGATCAACCTGCACTTCTCCTTGCTTCCCGCCTGGCGAGGCGCGGCACCGGTGCAGGCCGCGATCGCGGCGGGAGACGCGATTACCGGGGCCACGACGTTCCGGATCGAACCCAGCTTGGATTCCGGACCGGTCTACGGGGTCGTCACCGAAACCATCCGGCCAACCGATACCGCGGGCGATTTGCTTGAGCGCCTTGCAATTTCGGGTGCAGCGCTGTTGTCGGCCACCTTGGACGGCATCGCCGATGACACGCTGACTCCGCGGCCCCAGCCGGCCGACGGGGTCAGCTTGGCGCCGAAAATTACCGTCGAAGAGGCGCGGATCCGCTGGGATCTGCCCGCGCCCGTCGTCGAGCGTCGCATCCGCGCCGTAACGCCCAACCCGGGTGCGTGGACGGTCATCGGCGACCTCCGGATCAAGGTGGGTCCGGTGTGTCTTGACCCGCAGTCGCCGAACCCGTTGCAGCCCGGCGAGATTCAGGTAGGGCGCAAGGACGTTTGGGTTGGCACCGGCTCAACACCGGTGCGGCTCGGGCAAATTCAGCCGCCCGGCAAGAAGCTGATGAATGCCGCGGACTGGGCACGCGGCGCGCGGCTCGACACTTCGGTGCGCGCGTCATGAACCGTAAACCCCGTGGGCCGCGCCGCCGGCCGCTGGACCCGGCACGCCGGGCGGCGTTTGACGCGCTGCGCGCGGTGAGCGAGCGAAACGCCTACGCCAACTTGGTGTTGCCCGCCCTGTTGCGCGAGCGGGGGATCACCGGACGCGACGCCGCGTTCGCCACCGAATTGACCTATGGCGCCTGCCGGACCCAGGGCCTGCTCGACGCGGTGATCGGTGCGGCCGCCAAGCGTTCCCCGCAAGCGATCGATCCAGTGCTGCTCGACCTGCTCAGGCTGGGCACGTATCAACTACTGCGGACCAGGGTGGAACCGCACGCCGCAGTGTCTACCACCGTCGAACAAGCCGGCATCGAATTCGATTCGGCGCGAGCGGGATTCGTCAACGGGGTGCTGCGCACCATCGCCGGGCGCGACGAGCAGGCCTGGGTGGACGAACTGGCACCAGATTCCGCAGCCGACCCGATTGGGCATGCCGCCTTCGTGCATGCCCATCCACGTTGGATCGCCCAGGCGTTCGCCGACGCGCTGGGTGCGGCCGCCGCGGAAGTCGACGCGGCGCTGGCCAGCGACGACGACCGGCCGCAGGTTCACCTGGCCGCCCGTCCGGGGGTGTTGACCGCCGACCAACTGGCCCAGGCGGTGCACGGCAGCGTGGGCCGCTTCTCGCCGTATGCGGTGTATCTGCCCGGCGGCGACCCGGCTCTGCTCGATCCGGTGCGCGACGGTCAGGCGCTGGTCCAGGACGAGGGCAGTCAGCTGGTGGCCCGCGCCTTGGCGTTGGCGCCGGTCGAGGATGACGGCGGGCGGTGGCTCGACTTGTGTGCGGGGCCGGGCGGCAAGACCGCGCTGCTGGCCGCGTTGGGCGAGGCAGCGGGCGCCCGGGTGACGGCCGTCGAGCCGTTGGCCCACCGGGCGGACCTGGTGGTCGAGAACACCCGCGGGCTGCCGGTCGACGTGGTGCGGGTCGACGGGCGGGACTCGGGGCTCGAGCCCGGTTTCGACCGGGTACTGGTGGACGCGCCGTGCACCGGTTTGGGAGCCTTGCGTCGCCGCCCGGAAGCCCGTTGGCGGCGCCAGCCGGCCGACGTGCCAGGGCTGGCCAAGCTGCAACGTGAGCTGCTGGCCGCCGCGATCGCCCTGACGCGTCCGGGTGGGGTGGTGTTGTACGCAACCTGCTCACCGCACCTGGCCGAGACGGCAGGGGTGGTTGCCGACGCGCTGCGCCGCCACCCGGTTGAGGCGCTCGACACCCGGCCGCTGTTCGAGCCGGTCGAACCCGACGACGGGCCCGCGGTGCAGTTGTGGCCGCACCGCCACGGCACCGACGCCATGTTCGCCGCCGCGCTGCGCCGCCTAACGTGAGGATGGGCCCGAGGCTCAGTAAGGTGTCGCACATGCCTGGCAGCACGGGGGGTCCACTCATTGCGCCGTCCATCCTGGCCGCCAATTTCGCCCGCCTCGCCGACGAAGCGGCGGCGGTGACCGGCGCGGATTGGCTCCATGTCGATGTGATGGACAACCATTTCGTCCCAAACCTGACCATCGGCCTGCCGGTGGTCGAGAGCTTGCTCGCGGTCACCGACGTCCCGATGGACTGTCACCTGATGATCGACGACCCGGATCGCTGGGCGCCGCCCTATGCCGAAGCCGGTGCCTACAACGTCACCTTCCACGCTGAAGCCACCGACAACCCCGTCGGCGTGGCTCGCGACATCCGCGCGGCCGGATCAAAAGCCGGCATCAGCGTCAAACCGAAGACCCCGCTGGAGCCGTACCTGGAGATCCTGCCTCAATTCGACACGCTGCTGATCATGTCGGTCGAACCGGGCTTCGGTGGCCAAGAATTCATTCCCGAGGTACTGAGCAAGGTTCGCACCGTCCGCAAGATGGTCGACTCGGGGGAGTTGAAGATCGTGGTGGAGATCGACGGCGGCATCAACGACGACACGATCGAACAGGCCGCCGAGGCGGGTGTCGACTGCTTCGTCGCCGGATCGGCGGTATACGGCGCAGAGGATCCCAGCGCCGCTGTCGAGGCGCTACGGCGGCAGGCCGCCGCCGCGTCCCCTCATCTGACGCTATGAGCGGCGTCGAGCAGGTCAAGAGCATCGAGGAGGCGATGGCCCTCGCCATCCAGCAGTCCTACGACGTCAAGGGCACGACCTACCCCAACCCGCCCGTCGGGGCCGTCATCGTGGACCAGGAGGGCCGGGTGGTCGGGGTCGGGGGCACTCAACCGGCCGGCGGCGACCACGCCGAGGTGATGGCGCTGCGCCGAGCGGGCGGTCTGGCGGCCGGGGGGATCGCGGTGGTCACCATGGAGCCGTGCAACCACTACGGCAAGACCCCGCCGTGTGTGAACGCGTTGATCGAGGCCCGGGTCGGGACGGTGATCTACGGCGTGGACGACCCCAACGGCATCGCCGGTGGCGGGGCCGGTCGACTTTCGGCGGCGGGCGTGCAGGTCCGCTCCGGCGTCCTGGCCGACCGGGTGGCCGCCGGACCGCTGCGCGAGTGGCTGCACAAGCAACGCACCGGATGGCCCCACGTGACGTGGAAATACGCCACCAGCATCGACGGGCGCAGCGCCGCCGCCGACGGGTCCAGCCAGTGGATCTCCAGCGAGGCCTCGCGGCAGGACTTGCACCGGCGCCGCGCGCTGGCCGACGCGATCGTGGTGGGCACCGGCACGGTTCTCGCCGATGACCCGGCGTTGACCGCGCGGTTGCCCGACGGTTCCCTGGCGCCGCAGCAGCCGCTGCGCGTGGTGGTGGGCAAACGCGATCTACCGCCGGACGCCAAGGTGCTCAACGACGACTCGCGCACCATGGTGATCCGCACCCACGAACCCGTGGAGGTGCTCCGGGCGCTTGCCGACCGCACCGACGTCCTGCTCGAGGGCGGTCCCACCTTGGCCGGCGCCTTCTTGCGGGCCGGTGGCATCAACCGGATCTTGGCTTACGTGGCGCCGATCTTGTTAGGTGGGCCCGTCACCGCGGTCGACGACGTCGGGGTAACGAGCATCGCCAACGCGCTGCGGTGGCAGTTCGACGCCGTCGAACAGGTTGGCCCCGACCTGCTGCTGAGCCTCGTGGCGCGGTAAGTGGTGCGCTGAAGAGCCGCCACCCTGCCCGACCGCGACCGGTTCGCCGATGTCCTCGGGTTCCTCCTCGCCGCGATGGCGGGCGCCGATCAGCAACAAGCCCAGCACTGCTCCCAGCAGGCAAATGGCCACCGTCACCTTGAAGATGTCGCCGTACATCAACGCAAACGCCTTCTGATACTGGCCGGCGATCGCGGCCGCCCGCTCGATCAGGGTGGCGTTAGGCGGGATCGCGGCGTTCAGGCCGGCCAGGATCTGGTTGAAGCGGTACAGGCCCCAGGCGCTGAGCGCGGCGACCCCGATCAGCATGCCGGTCATCCGGGCGACCACCACCGCGGCCGAGGCGATGCCGTGTTGGGCGGCCGGTACGGCCCGCAGCGTCGCCGCCGACAGCGGCCCGATGACCAGCCCCAGGCCCAGCCCGGCCACCAGCAGGTCGGCGTGCATGGCCGGCACGCTGAACAAGCCGAAGATGTTGTGTTCCTGGTCGGGCAGATTCTCCCGCCACAGCGAGATCAGCCAGTAGCCGACGGCGGCTATGCACAGTCCGACGAACGTCATCAACCAGTCGCCGGTCCGGGTGGCGATCCACCCGCCCACCACCGCGCCGATCGGCAAGGCGATCAGGAACCACAGCAGCATGCCGGCCGCCTGGTTCTGGTCCTTGCCCAGCACGCCCTGGCCGAAGAGTTCGACGTTGACCAGCGTCACCATCAGCGCGGCGCCGGCACACACCGAGGAGCCCAAGGCGGACAGGAACGGCCGGAAGTGCACCCCGGTGGGTTCGACCAGCCGGGTGCGGGCGAAGCGCTCCCAGACGAAGAATGCGATCGTGGCAACCACGGCCCCGATGACCAGCGGCAACCCGTAGCTGGGCAGCACCTGTTTGCCGTCGGGACTGGGGTTGTAGAGGCCGATGACCGCCAGGCCCAGAGCCAACGCCAGCAGGAAGCCGCCGACCAGGTCGATCTTCTCCGGCTCGGCACTGCGGTCGTGCGACGGCAGGCTGAACTGGATCAACGCCATGGCGATCAGGGTCAGCGGGACGTTGATCCAGAACACGTCGCGCCAGTCGTGGAACAGCCAGACGATGAAGATGCCGTAGAGCGGACCGAGCACACTGCCCAGCTCCTGCGCCGCGCCGATACCGCCGAGCACACCGGCGCGGTTGCGCTGCGCCCAGAGGTCGGCGCCCAGTGCCAGGGTGATGGGCAGCAGTGCGCCACTGGCCACCCCCTGAATGGTGCGGCCGGCGATGAGCATGTGGAAGTCCCCGAAGTGTCCGGCCATGGCGGTCACCACCGAGCCGACGATGAAACCGGCAAGGCTCACCTGCAGCATCAGCTTGCGGCCGAACCGGTCGGACGCGCGGCCCAGCAGCGGCATGGCGGCGATGTAGCCCAGTAGGTACATCGTGACGATCCAGGTGATCCGCTGCAGCTGGTTCACCGGGATGCCGACGCTGTTCATGATGTCGCGCATGATCGTCACGACGACATAGGTGTCGAGTGCACCCAGCAGCACCGCGAGGCTGCCCGCGCTGATCGCGATCCGGCGTCCTGCCCGCATGGTCGTCATCAGGTCACCGGCGGCTTGGTTACCTGGACCTGCTGGTTCCAGTTCGACAGGGTGATCTGCACGGAGTTACCCGACCCGCGCTCCATTTTGGCCTGCGCCAGTTGATGGTCCCCTTGTTCCTGGATCCAGACCGTCGCCGGCACTGGATCGGTCGCGTTGAACGGCGGGGCGATGGCATTTACCGATTGCGGCGTCAGCTTTCCGCTGATCCGGATGGTGCTCTGTCCGTTGACGGACTCGCGGCCCTCGGCCTTGGCGTCGGTGAAATTCGCCAGCAAGTTGGCCAAGCCCTTGTCCGGGCTCAGGATCTGCGACGGGTCGTAGATGTCCGAAGCCGGGCCGAAGTCGCTCCACTTGTTGGGAGTGAGCGTGGCGAACAGGTCGCCGTCGATCACCACGAAGTCCACGTCGATGTCAGAACCGCCGAAGGTGATCTTCGCGCTGCCCTTGGCCGCGGTGGGGGTGGTGGTCAGGTCACCGCTCAGGCTCTTCATCGACAGGCCCGGGATCTTCCCGTTCACCGTCAGCACAATGTGCCCACTCTTGACGGCCTTGGTCGATTCGGCGGCCTGCTTGACCAACGTCGTCGCGTCCGGCAGTGGCCCGCCGCTCTGCTTGGATCCGGATGAGCAACCGGCCACCAAGGTGGTAGCCACGCCCAGGGCGGCGAGGGCGGCGAACAAGCCGCGGCGAAAATGCATACCCTGCATCGTAAAGGGTGGCTGTGACGCGACCGGTGACACAGTGGGGTGCACTGGCCCGGGAACTGTCATTAACCTGGTGCGATGTTCACCGGAATTGTCGAGGAGCTGGGCCAGATCACCGGCCGGGAAGACCTCGCGGACGCCGCCCGACTGATCATCCGCGGGCCGACTGTCACCAGTGACGCCGGCCACGGCGATTCCATTGCTGTCAACGGCGTCTGCCTGACCGTCGTCGACGTCCTGCCCGACGGGCAGTTCAGTGCCGACGTGATGGCCGAGACGTTGCACCGGTCCAACTTGGGCGACCTGCGGCAGGGGAGCCGGGTGAACCTGGAGCGCGCCGCGGCGCTCAACAGCCGGCTCGGCGGTCACATCGTCCAGGGCCACGTCGACGGCACCGGCGAAATCATTTCTCGAACCCCCTCCGAGCACTGGGAGGTGGTCCGGATCGAGGTGCCCCCGACCGTGGCCCGCTATGTCGTCGAGAAAGGCTCGATCACCGTGGATGGCATCTCGCTGACCGTGTCCGGCCTCGGCGCCCAACCGCGGGACTGGTTCGAGGTCTCCCTGATCCCCACCACCCGCGAGCTCACCACGCTGGGGGCCGCGCCGGTCGGAACGCAGGTGAACCTCGAGGTAGACGTCATCGCGAAATACGTGGAACGGCTCCTGCACGCCACCCCGACGACCTAGGTCCGTGTGGCCCACCCCTCAAAACGCCATCGCAATAAGTTCAGCGTGCTGGTGGTTCATACTGAATGGAACACGTGGGCTTCTCGTGTGAGCCGGTCGAACAAAGTTCTCGCCGCGGGCGGGGGCGGGCAAGGTAATAGATGACGAGGTTGGATTCCGTCGAACGGGCGGTTGCCGACATTGCGGCCGGCAAGGCCGTCATCGTCATCGACGACGAGGACCGCGAAAACGAGGGCGACCTGATTTTCGCCGCCGAGAAGGCCACCCCTGAGCTGGTGGCGTTCATGGTCCGCTACACCTCGGGCTATCTCTGTGTGCCGCTGGACGGGGCGATCTGCGACCGGCTGGGTCTGCTGCCGATGTATGCGGTGAACCAGGACAAGCACGGCACGGCCTACACCGTCACCGTGGACGCCAAATTCGGCGTGGGAACCGGTATCTCGGCTTCCGACCGCGCGACGACGATGCGGTTGCTGGCCAATCCGTCCAGCGTCGCCGAAGACTTCACCCGCCCTGGTCACGTAGTTCCGTTGCGCGCCAAGGACGGTGGGGTGTTGCGCCGGCCCGGTCACACCGAGGCCGCCGTCGACCTGGCCCGCATGGCGGGATTGCAGCCCGCCGGCGCCATCTGCGAGATCGTCAGTCAGAAAGACGAGGGCGCGATGGCGCAGACCGACGAGTTGCGGGTGTTCGCCGACGAGCACGGGTTGGCTTTGATCACCATCGCCGACCTGATCGAATGGCGGCGCAAACACGAAAAGCACATCGAGCGGATCGCCGAGGCGCGCATCCCCACCCGGCACGGCGAATTCCGGGCCATCGGCTACTCGAGCATCTATGAGGACGTCGAACACGTCGCCCTGGTACGCGGCGAGATCGCCGGACCCACCGCCGACGGCGACGACGTGCTGGTGCGGGTGCACTCCGAGTGCCTGACCGGTGACGTCTTCGGTTCCCGCCGCTGCGACTGCGGTCCGCAGTTGGACGCGGCGATGGCCATGGTGGCCCGCGAGGGACGCGGCATCGTGCTGTACATGCGCGGTCACGAAGGGCGCGGCATCGGATTGATGCACAAACTGCAGGCGTATCAATTGCAGGACGCCGGCGATGACACCGTGGACGCCAACCTCAAACTTGGATTGCCCGCTGACGCACGGGATTACGGGATCGGTGCGCAGATCCTGGTGGACCTGGGCGTGCGCTCTATGCGGCTACTGACCAACAATCCGGCCAAGCGGGTAGGTCTGGACGGCTACGGGTTGCACATCATCGAGCGGGTGCCGTTGCCGGTGCGCGCCAATGCCGAGAACATCCGCTACCTGATGACCAAACGCGACCGGATGGGCCATGACCTGGTGGGCCTGGACGAATTCCACGAATCAGCCCATATGCCAGGTGAATTCGGCGGCGCGCTGTGAGTCGCCCCGGTAACGGTGCCCGGCCGGGTGGCGCGGAGCAGCGGCGATGAGCCCAGCCACCGGCGTGCCGGACATGCCCAGCCTCGACGCGTCCGGCCTGCGCGTCGCCATCGTCGCCAGCACCTGGCACACCAAGATTTGTGATGCCCTGTTGGAGGGTGCCCGCAAGGTAGTCGTCGACTCCGGAGTGGACGACCCGACCGTCGTCCGGGTGCTCGGCGCCATCGAAATCCCAGTGGTGGCACAGGAATTGACGCGCAATCACGACGCCGTCGTCGCACTGGGAGTGGTGATCCGGGGCGAGACACCGCATTTCGACTACGTCTGCGACGCGGTGACACAGGGATTGACGCGCGTCTCGCTGGACGCGTCCACACCGGTTGCCAACGGCGTGCTGACCACGAACACCGAAGAGCAGGCGCTGAATCGGGCCGGGCTTTCCACGTCGACGGAGGACAAGGGCGCCCAAGCGGCCGCGGCGGCGCTGACCACCGCACTTACCCTGCGGGAACTGCGGGCGCAGCGGTGACGGTGAAGTCCGACGCCGGCTGGGATGTTGTGGTGCGTCCCCGGCTGACGCCGTTATTCGCCTACGCCGCGGCGTTCGTCATCGCAGTCGCCCTGGTCGTGGTGGGTCTGCTGCTCAAGGTCAGCTCCAGCGGGGTGGTGTTTCAGACCGCCGATCAGGTGGCGATGGGTGTGCTGGGCTTGATCCTGGCCGGGTTGGTGTTACTGCTCGCGCGTCCCCGGCTGCGGGTCGGTGCGGCCGGGCTTTCGGTGCGTAACGTGTTGTCGGACAGGCTCGTACCGTGGTCCGACATTGTCGGAGTGTCCTTTCCGGGCGGTAGTCGTTGGGCTCGCATCGACCTGCCCGACGATGAGTACATTCCGCTGATGGCGATCCAGGCCGTCGATAAGGAACGGGCGGTCACGGCCATGGACACCGTGCGCTCGCTGCTGGCCCGCTATCGGCCAGATCTGCCCGCTCGATGACCGCCGGGTGCCGGCGCAGCGCGATGGCAGTGGCGCTGCTGGTCGCCGCGGCCGGGTCGGGCGCCTGCACGACGTGGGTGCCGGGCCGGCCAGTGCGAGCCGCGGGCCAGGTGCCGATGTCGGCGCGCGAGTTGCTGCTACACGACGGGGACGACACCCCACTGGGACCGGCGCACGTCGTCCCGGTCGGCGACAACTACTTCACCAGCGTCCAGCCGCCGATCTGTGCGGCGGCTTTGCTGTTCAAGAACTCCCCGCTGCGGCCGCCGGCCGCTCGAGACTCCGCCGAGGCGGCGTACACCTTCGGGGGGCCAGCGCAGTACGCCGAGTCGATCGACGTCTACGACCAGGACTTGGACGCCCACCAGGTGGTGTGGCGGGCATTCAGTGACGTGTCGGACTGCCGCGACGACGCGGTCGGGGTGAGCCCGAGTGGCTCCTCCCAACCGATGCGCGTCACCGAATTCGACGCGCCGCAGGACAACGTTTTCCACTGGGCCATGGGCCGACCGGACTGGACCTGCACTTACGGGTTGGCCGCGGTGACCCGCGCGGTGCTCCTCATTTCGGTGTGCGATGCGCAGCCGGGGTTCCCGATGGCGGACTGGGCGGCGAAACGCCGGGCGCAGCTGGACCGCCACACGGCTTGACCCCGGGCAGATCAGCGCCCCGAAGCCGGCGACATCCGGGTACCCACGCGGTAGCGTCAATGGTTGCCGGGCTGCTGACCCCACGTAAGCACTGCCCCGGCGGCGATGTGAGGGGAGACGACTATGAAGCGCTGCATCGTCGCAGGAGTAGCGGCCCTGCTGGTGCCTGCGGGGCTGCTCGCAGCGGCGCCGCCGGCCAGCGCCGGTTGTCTGTACGGCGGACCCGTCATCAGCAAGTGCGATGGACCGATACAGCCTGATGGCACCTGGCAACGGTGCGTCGCGGTTGCCCAGCTGATGCCCCGGGGCGCCAGTTCCTACCTGGCACCCGTCAAGAACTGCGATGTGATGGGACCGGATCTGCGCCCCGGAGATTTCTCGTTCGCCGACCCGCCGTCGCACATCGACGACTGATCCCGAACGGCTGCGGGGCAAACCCGACACCGCCGCATCGCCACCGATCCCGACGAGCCCCCGCCCATCTCGCGACCACTAGCCTGGATACGTGCCAGATCCCGCAACCTATCGCCCCGCACCCGGGTCCATCCCGGTCGAGCCCGGCGTGTACCGGTTCCGGGATCCGCACGGCCGCGTCATCTACGTCGGCAAAGCGAAAAGCCTGCGCAGCAGGCTGACATCGTATTTCTCCGATATCTCCAGCCTGCACCCGCGCACCCGACAGATGGTCACCACGGCCGCCAAGGTCGAGTGGACGGTGGTCAACACCGAGGTCGAGGCGCTCCAGCTGGAATACAACTGGATCAAGGAGTTCGATCCGCGTTTCAATGTCCGCTACCGCGACGACAAGTCGTATCCCGCACTGGCCGTCACCCTCAACGAGGAGTATCCCCGGCTGATGGTCTACCGGGGCCCGCGGCGCAAGGGGGTCCGTTACTTCGGGCCTTACTCCCATGCCTGGGCGATCCGCGAAACGCTGGACCTGCTCACCCGGGTCTTTCCGGCCCGCACCTGCTCGGCAGGAGTGTTCAAGCGGCACAAGCAGATCGACCGTCCTTGTCTGCTCGGGTACATCGACAAATGCTCGGCACCCTGTGTGGGACGGGTGAGCGCCGAACAGCACCGCCAGATCGTCTTGGACTTCTGTGACTTCCTGTCCGGTAAGACCGACCGGTTCGCCCGCGAGCTGGAACAGCAGATGAACGCCGCGGCCGAACAACTCGACTTCGAACGCGCGGCCCGCCTGCGCGACGACCTCGGCGCTCTGAAGCGGGCCATGGAGAAGCAGGCCGTCGTGCTGGGCGACGGCACCGACGCCGATGTGGTCGCCTTCGCCGACGACGAACTCGAAGCAGCGGTGCAGGTGTTCCACGTGCGCGGCGGCCGGGTCCGCGGTCAGCGGGGCTGGATCGTCGAGAAGCCCGGCGACCCGAGTGATTCCGGCGAAGAGCAGCTGGTCGAGCAGTTCCTCACCCAGTTCTACGGCGAGCAGGCCGAACTCGGTGGCGCGGCCGACGAGGCCACCAATCCCGTCCCGCGCGAGGTGCTGGTGCCGTGTCTGCCGTCCAACACCGAAGAGCTGACCAGCTGGCTTTCCGACCTGCGCGGATCACGGGTCACGCTGCGGGTGCCGCGCCGGGGCGACAAGAAAGCGCTCGCCGACACCGTGCAACGCAACGCCAGAGACGCTCTGCAGCAACACAAATTGAAGCGGGCGGGGGACTTCAACGCCAGATCGGCTGCCCTGCAGAACATTCAAGACGCCCTAGGTCTGGCCGATGCACCGCTGCGCATCGAGTGCGTCGACATCAGCCACGTCCAGGGCACCGACGTGGTCGGGTCGCTGGTGGTCTTCGAGGACGGCTTGCCCCGCAAGTCGGACTATCGGCACTTCGGCATCCGCGAAGCGGCCGGGCAGGGACGCTCCGACGACGTCGCCTCCATCGCCGAAGTCACCCGGCGCCGCTTCATGCGCCACCTGCACGACAAGCAGGATCCCAACATGCTCTCGCCGGAAGGCAAATCACGCCGCTTCGCCTACCCGCCCAACTTGTACGTCGTCGACGGCGGCGCGCCGCAGGTCAACGCGGCCAGCGCCGTGCTGGAAGAACTCGGCATCACCGACGTCGCGGTCATCGGCCTGGCCAAGCGGCTGGAAGAGATCTGGGTGCCGTCGGAGCCGGACCCAATCATCATGCCGCGCAACAGTGAGGGCCTCTACCTGCTGCAACGGGTGCGCGACGAGGCGCACCGATTCGCCATCGCCTACCATCGCAGCAAACGTTCCAAGCGGATGACCGCCTCGGCGCTGGATTCGGTGCCCGGCCTCGGCGAGCACCGGCGCAAAGCGCTGGTCACCCACTTCGGTTCGATCGCCCGCCTCAAGGAGGCCACCGTCGACCAGATCACCGCCGTGCCCGGTATCGGGGTAGCCACCGCCACTGCCGTCCTCGAGGCGTTGCGGCCCACCCAAACCGAGGCTGCCGCCGAATGACCAACCACGTTGCAGACAGCGACAATCCGGCCGCTGAGAGCCACGCGGGCATCGATGTCGTGCTGGTCACTGGGCTGTCCGGAGCCGGGCGCGGCACGGCGGCCAAGGTGCTCGAGGACCTCGGCTGGTACGTCGCCGACAATCTGCCACCCCAGCTGATCACCCGGATGGTGGACTTCGGGCTCGCGGCCGGTTCCCGCATCACCCAGCTCGCCGTGGTGATGGACGTCCGCTCCCGCGGATTCACCGGAGACCTCGACGAAGTCCGCAACGAACTGGCCACCCGCAACATCACCCCGCGCGTGGTGTTCATGGAGGCTTCCGACGACATGCTGGTGCGCCGCTACGAGCAGAATCGCCGCAGCCACCCCTTGCAGGGACAACAGACGCTGGCCGAAGGCATCGCCGCGGAGCGCCGCATGCTGGCTCCGGTCCGCGCCACCGCCGACCTGATCATCGACACCTCCACGTTGTCGGTGCGAGGCTTGCGGGAAAGCATCGAGCGCGCGTTCGGGGGCAACGCCGGCGCGACGACCAGCGTCACCATCGAGTCCTTCGGGTTCAAGTACGGCCTGCCGATGGACGCCGACATGGTCATGGATGTGCGCTTCCTGCCCAACCCGCACTGGGTCGACGAGCTGCGCCCCCTGACCGGTCAGAATCCCGAAGTGCGCGACTATGTGCTGGGCCAACCGGGCGCGGCGGAGTTCCTCGAGACATACCATCGATTGCTATCCCAAGTCGTCGACGGCTACCGCCGGGAGGGAAAGCGCTACATGACGGTCGCGATCGGCTGCACCGGCGGCAAGCATCGCAGTGTCGCGATCGCCGAGGCCCTGATGGGCTTGCTCCAAGCCGACGCGCAACTGGCGGTTCGGGTGTTGCACCGGGATCTGGGTCGCGAATGAGTCAACCGAGTAGCGACGGCATCGTCGCGCTGGGCGGCGGGCACGGCCTGTATGCGACGCTTTCGGCGGCGCGGCGGTTGACGCCGCATGTCACCGCCGTGGTGACCGTCGCCGACGACGGCGGCTCCTCGGGCCGGCTGCGCAGCGAGCTGGACGTGGTGCCCCCGGGTGACCTGCGAATGGCGTTGGCGGCGTTGGCATCTGATAGTCCCTACGGGCGACTGTGGGCGACCATCCTGCAGCATCGGTTCGGCGGCAACGGTGCGCTGGCCGGGCACCCGATCGGTAACCTGCTGCTGGCCGGCCTGTCGGAGGTGCTGGCCGATCCGGTCGCAGCACTCGACGAGCTGGGGCGCGTCCTCGGCGTCAAGGGCCGGGTGCTGCCGATGTGCCCGATCGCCCTGCAGATCGAGGCCGACGTGTCGGGGCTGGAAACCGATCCGCGCATGTTCCGGCTGATCCGAGGTCAGGTGGCGATCGCGAGCACGCCCGGCAAGGTGCGTCGGGTGCGATTGCTGCCGGCCGATCCGCCGGCGACTCGGCAGGCCGTCGACGCGATCATGGCCGCCGACCTGGTGGTGCTAGGACCCGGGTCATGGTTCACCAGCGTCATCCCGCACGTACTGGTACCGGGCCTGCGCGCGGCGCTGCAGGCCACCACCGCCCGGCGGGCTCTGGTGCTCAACCTGGTCGCCGAGCCGGGGGAGACCGCCGGCTTCTCCGTGGAGCGTCACCTGCACGTGCTCGCCCAACACGCCCCGGGGTTCACCGTGCACGACATCATCATCGACGCCGACCGGGTGCCCAGCGATCGCGAGCGCGAGCAACTGCGCCGCACCGCCACGCTGTTGCAGGCCGAGGTGCACTTCGCCGACGTGTCCCGACCTGGTACACCTTTACATGACCCGGGCAAGCTGGCGTCGGTCCTGGACGGGGTGCGGGCCCGCAACCGGGACCCGGCGGTGACACAGGTGACAGCCACACCAGACAGTGCACGACCAAGGGGTGACGACGCGTGGCGATGACGACCGAAGTCAAGGACGAGCTGAGCCGTCTGGTGGTCAAATCGGTCAGTGCACGACGCGCGGAAGTCACCTCATTGCTTAGATTCGCCGGCGGGCTGCACATCGTGGCCGGGCGGGTGGTCGTCGAAGCCGAGGTCGATCTCGGCAGCATCGCCCGACGGCTGCGCAAAGACATCTTCGACCTGTACGGCTACAACGCCGTGGTGCATGTGTTGTCGGCCAGCGGTATTCGCAAGAGCACCCGCTACGTGTTGCGGGTCGCCAACGACGGGGAGGCGCTGGCGCGGCAAACCGGCCTGCTCGACATGCGCGGGCGCCCGGTGCGCGGCCTGCCCGCCCAAGTGGTGGGCGGCAGCATCGGTGACGCCGAAGCCGCTTGGCGCGGAGCGTTTTTGGCTCACGGCTCGCTGACCGAGCCTGGGCGCTCCTCGGCGTTGGAGGTCAGCTGCCCCGGTCCCGAAGCCGCCTTGGCGCTCGTCGGCGCGGCCCGGCGGTTGGGTGTCAGCGCCAAAGCCCGCGAGGTGCGCGGCGCCGACCGCGTGGTGGTCCGCGACGGCGAGGCGATCGGAGCTTTGCTGACCCGGATGGGCGCACAGGACACCCGGCTGATCTGGGAGGAGCGCCGCCTGCGCCGCGAGGTCCGAGCCACGGCGAATCGGCTGGCCAATTTCGACGACGCCAACCTGCGCCGCTCGGCGCGGGCCGCGGTCGCCGCCGCCGCCCGCGTGGAACGCGCCCTCGAAATCCTCGGCGACACCGTGCCCGACCACCTGGCCACCGCCGGCAAGCTGCGGGTCGAGCACCGCCAGGCTTCGCTGGAGGAGCTGGGCCGGCTTGCCGATCCGCCGATGACGAAAGACGCTGTCGCCGGTCGTATTCGGCGTTTGTTGTCGATGGCCGACCGGAAAGCCAAAGTGGACGGTATCCCGGACACCGAATCGGCGGTCACGCCGGATTTGCTAGAGGACGCCTAACCCCTTTGCGCGACGACCTGCGAGGGCTACGGTTCAAGGCATGAAGCGGCTCTCGAGTGTGGACGCGGCGTTCTGGTCGGCGGAGACAGCAGGCTGGCACATGCACGTCGGGGCACTGGCGATCTGTGATCCCAGCGTCGCACCGGAGTACAGCTTTGCCCGACTCCGTGAGCTGATCGCTGAACGGCTGGCCGAACTGCCCCAGCTGCGGTGGCGGGTCACCGGCGCCCCGCTGGGGCTGGACCGGCCGTGGTTCGTCGAGGACGAAGAACTCGACGTCGACTTCCACGTCCGCCGTATCGGCGTGCCCGCCCCGGGCGGCCGGCGCGAACTCGACGAACTCGTCGGCCGGCTGATGTCCTACAAGCTGGACCGCTCGCGGCCGCTGTGGGAGCTGTGGGTGATCGAGGGTGTCGAGGGTGGCCGTATCGCGACGCTGACCAAGATGCATCACGCCATCGTCGACGGGGTGTCCGGCGCGGGGTTGGGGGAGATCCTGCTCGACGTCACCCCCGAACCGCGACCTCCCCAGGAAGAAAAAGTGGGATCCCTGACCGGTTTTCAGCTCCCCGGCTTGGAACGGCGGGCGATCGGAGCGCTGATCAACGTCGGCGTGATGACGCCGTTTCGGATCGCCCGTCTCCTCGAGCAGACCGTGCGCCAGCAGATCGCCGCGCTGGGCGTGCGCACCAAGCCGCCGGGCTACTTCGATGCGCCCAAAACCCGGTTCAACGCGCCCGTGTCGCCGCACCGGCGGGTCACCAGCGCGCGGGTGGAGTTGGCCCGGGCCAAGGCGGTCAAAGACGCCTTCGGAGTCAAGCTCAACGACGTCGTATTGGCCATCGTGGCCGGGGCGGCCCGCGAATACCTGAAGAAGCGCGACGAACTGCCCGGCAAGCCGCTGATCGCCCAGATCCCCGTCTCCACCCGCACCGAAGAGTCGAAATCCGACGTCGGGAATCAGATCAGCTCGATGACCGCATCGTTGGCGACCGACATCGAAGACCCCGCCGAGCGGCTCAAGGCCATCTTCGAAAGCACTCAGAGCGCCAAAGAAATGGCGAGAGCGCTTTCGGCACATCAGATCATGGGCCTCACCGAGACGACGCCGCCGGGGCTGCTGCAGTTAGCCGCCCGCGCGTATACCGCCAGCGGCCTGTCGCACAACTTGGCGCCCATCAACCTGGTGGTGTCCAACGTGCCGGGCCCGCCGTTTGAGCTCTACATGGCCGGGGCCAAATTGGAATCGCTTGTGCCGCTTGGTCCGCCGGTCATGGATGTGGCGCTGAACATCACCTGCTTCTCCTACCAGGACCACCTCGACTTCGGGTTCGTGACGACACCGGAAGTGGCCAACGACATCGACGAAATGGCCGACGCACTGGACTTGGCGCTGACCGAATTGGAACGCGCCGCCGAACTGCAGTAGACGCGCTACCTGCCGTTGGACCGTCGAGTGGTCACATACACCCAGGACAGGAACCGCGCCACCGCGTCGGCGGAGGCATGGGCTCGCGGTGACCCGAAGATGTCGAAGGCGTGCTGGGCGTTGGGCAGCTCGGCGTAGGCCACCGGCGCCTTCGACACCGCACGCAATTCGTCGACGAACTCTTGCGCCTCCCCGACGGGAATGAGGGAATCGTCGTGGCCGTGCAACACGAAAAACGGTGGGGCGTCTGGCGTTATCTGACGGATCGGGGACGCGTCGAGGTACACCTCCCGGTCGGTGCGAAGTTGCTTTTTTACCACCAGCTTCTCGAGCAGCCAGACGAATTCGGGGCGGCCCTCACCCTCGGTCGAAAACCAGTCGTAGCGGCCATAAAAGGGGACGGCGGCCGCCACCGAGGTGTCGGCTTCTTCGAACCCCGGCTGAAACTTCGGGTCGTTGGGCGTCAAGGCAGCCAGGGCGGACAGGTGACCGCCGGCCGAACCGCCGCTGATCGCCACGAATTCCGGGTCCCCGCCGTAGCGTGCGATGTTCTCCTTGACCCAGGCCAGCGCCTGCTTGACGTCGACGATGTGATCCGGCCAGGTATGCACGGGCGCCACCCGGTAGTTCAGCGACACGCACACCCAGCCGCGGGCGACCAGGTGGGTCATCAGGGGGTAGGCCTGCGGGCGACGCCACCCGATCACCCACGCGCCGCCGGGCACCTGCACCAGCACTGGCGCCTTGCCGTCGCGCGGCAGGTCACGTCGCCGCCAGATGTCGGCGAGGTTGGCCCGGCCATGCGGGCCGTAGGACACGATGTTGTCTTTCTCGACATAGCGGCGCCGCACCACCACATTGCGCAGCGGCAAATTGCGCCGCCCACGCCGCGTCGGCTGCTCCGGCAACTCCGACAGCGCCTCGGCATAGTCGTCGCCCAATTGCTCGCGCAAACCCGCCTCCAGCACTGGACCGGGGGTCGTGGCGCCGCGGTAGCGGATCACACCGAGGATGGCCCACGACGCGGCCGTCAGCGCCAGAGCGGCCTTCCCGCGCCGCCCGGCGAAGTCACCGCGACGGCCGCGACGCAGCACGTCCAATGCCGACACGGTGAAGTAGACGCCCGGCACCTCCGACGTCGGCCAGCCGAACCAGAACACCAGCACGGTGGTGTAACCCTTACGCGCCAACGGCCGTAACCCATTGGCGGCGTTGGCCAATTCCACGACGGCACGGATCAATGGCCGCGGCCGCCGGAGCCAGTGCGGCATCAGCCGTTGACCTTCGCTTGCAGCTCGGCGCGCTGGATTTTGCCGGTGCTGCCGCGCGGCAGCTCGTCGAGGATGGCGATCTCGCGGGGCACCTTGTAGTTGGCCAGGTTGTCCCGGACATGCTGCTTGAGCTTGTCAACGGTCGCCTGCTCGTCTGCCGGTGCGCCCGGCTCCAGTACCACGAACGCCGCCAAGCGCTGGCCGTACTGCTCGTCGTCCACGCCGATCACCGCGGCCTCGGCCACTTCCGGGTGAGCCGCCAACGTCTTCTCCACCTCGATCGGGTAGACGTTCTCCCCGCCGGAGACGATCATCTCGTCGTCGCGACCGACCACGAACAACCGCCCGGACTCGTCCAAATAGCCGACATCGCCCGACGACATGAACCCGGCATGGAAGTCCTTGGTGGCGCCGGAGGTGTAGCCGTCGAATTGGCTGTCGTTGCGGACATAGATGGTGCCGACCTCACCGGTGGGCATGTCGTTGAAATCCTGGTCCAGGATTCGGATTTCGGTGCCGTCGGCGGGTCTGCCCGCCGTGTCGGGCGCGGCACGCAAATCCGCCGGTGTCGCCGTGGCGATCATGCCCGCTTCGGTCGCGTTGTAGTTGTTGTAGATCACGTCGCCGAACCGGTCCATGAATGAGGTGACGACGTCGGGTCGCATCCGTGAGCCCGATGCGGCGGCGAACCGCAGCGACCGGCCACTGTAGCGGTTGAGCACGTCCTCCGGCAGGTCCATGATGCGGTCGAACATCACCGGCACCACCGCCAGCGCGGTCGCCCGGTGTCGATCGATCAACTCCAGCGTCGCCTCCGGGTCGAACTTGCGGCGGGTGATCACGGTGCAGGCCAGCGACGAGGCCAACACCAGTTGCGAGAAGCCCCAGGCGTGGAACATCGGCGCCACGATGACGATCGGTTCCTCGGCCCGCCACGGCGTGCGGTTCAGGATTGCCTGGAGGGTTTGCACTCCGCCTCCGCCGCCAGAATGCTTGGCGCCCTTGGGGGTTCCCGTGGTGCCGGAGGTCAACAGGATCACTTTGCCTTTGCCGCCGGTGCGCTGCGGGCGTTGCCCTTGGTGGTCGGCGATCAACTGTTCGACGGTCACCTCGTGCGGCTGATCGGCCCAGGCCACGATGCGGGTGACGTCGGGTTTGTCGGCGAAGGCGCGATCGACGGTGCCGGTGAATTCCTCGTCGTAGATGACGGCATCGACACCTTCGCGGGTCACCACGTCAGCAAGCGCGGGCCCGGCGAAGGAGGTGTTCAGCAGCAGGATGTCGGCGCCAATGCGGCTTGCTCCCAACAGCGAATCGACGAAGCCGCGGTGATTGCGGCACATCACCCCCACCACGCGCGGCGGCCCGCCGGGCAGGCCTTGCAGCGCCGCGCCGAAAGCGTTGCTGCGCTCTTCGAGTTGCCGCCAGGTCAAGGTGCCCAGTTCATCGATCAGTCCGGCCCGATCGGGGCAGCGTTGCGCCGCACCGGCGAAGCCGGCGGTGAAGCCCATGCCCTCGCGGCGCATGGCCGCGGCGATCTTCAGGTAGCGGTCGGGCCGCATCGGCGCGATCAGCCCCGCGCGCCTCATGGTGGACACCAGCTCGAGGGTTTGTGAAATCCGAGATGCCATGGCTCAGCCCAGAATCGGGAAGCGACGTTGGGCGGCCAGCTCGTTGAGGGCCTGCTGCATGACCGAGCGCACATGCTCGTCCACCTCGTCGACATCCGGGTCGTCACCGAATTGCGCGGCGATGTCGATGGGTTCGAGCACCTGGGTCACGATCTTGGCGGGCAACGGCAGATTTGGCGGGACTGCGGCGCTCAGCCCGAAGGGAAACCCGAACGACAGCGGCAGAATGTCGCTGCGCAACAAGCGTTTGATGCCCAGCCGCTCGGCGAGCCAGGTGCCGCGGGACAAATAAAGCTGCGTCTCCTGGCCGCCGATGGAGACCGCGGGCACCACTGGCACGCCGGCTTCGATCGCGGTACGCACATAGCCCTTGCGGCCGTTGAAGTCGATGACGTTCTCCGCCGAGGTGGGCCGGTACGCGTCGTAGTCACCGCCGGGAAAGACGACGACCACGCCGCCGGAGCGCAGCGCCTCGGCCGCATTCTCCCGATTGGCCCGGATGTAACCGGTGCGCCGGAACAGCGAACCGGTCAGTCCCATGAAGAGAATGTCGTGGCTCAGCGTGTAGACCGGCCGGTCGTAGCCGAATTTCTCGTAGAAGTGGACGCTGAAGATCGGCACGTCCATAGGGAACATGCCACCCGAGTGGTTGCCGACCACCAGCGCCCCGCCCGGAGGGAAGGAATCCAGGCCGCGGACTTCCGCTCGAAAGTAGGTCTTCAAAACGGGCCGCATCACACCCATGAGCCGCTGCGTCAGACCAGGATCGTATTTGCCGATTTCGGGTTCGCCGTTGTCGGTGTCGCTCACGTTCCTCCTTAGAGGCTCCCTCGGGGCGTCTTTGCCATCGAGTCTCTAGATCGTAGCGACCGGCGCTATACATTGGACTCACCATCTGGTTTCAGACCGAGAATGAGGCCGCCATGGGATTCATGTCACCGGAGCTTCCCGACGTCGACGCCAAGACCTGGTCTAGTCGGCCGCGGGCGGAACGACTGCAGGTTGTGACCCGGCACTGGGCCGAACACGGCTTCGGGACACCGTATGCGGTGTACCTCCTTTACCTGATCAAGATCGCGCTCTACATTGCTGTTCCGGCGGTGATCATCTCGTTCACCCCGGGGCTGGGCGGATTGGGTCGTATCGCGGACTGGTGGACGCAGCCGATCGTCTATCAAAAGGTCATCGTCTTCACTCTGCTGTTCGAGGTGACGGGTCTGGGCTGCGGCTCCGGCCCACTCACCGGGCGGTTCATGCCACCGATCGGCGGCATCCTGTACTGGTTGCGGCCCAACACAATTCGGCTGCCGCCTTGGCCGGGCAAAGTTCCGTTCACCGGCGGCGACAGCCGCAGCGTTGTCGATGTCGCACTGTATGCCGTCGTGCTGATCGGCGGGGTGTGGGCGCTGTTGTCCCCCGGTCATGGTGGGCCGGTCACCGCCGCCGGCGACGTCGGGCTGATCGATCCGGTGCGGGTGATTCCCACGATCGTCGCGCTCGCCTTGGTGGGCCTGCGGGACAAGACCATCTTCTTGGCCGCGCGTGCCGAACACTACTGGCTGAAACTGTTCGTGTTCTTCTTCCCGTTCACCGATCAAATCGCGGCGTTCAAGATCATCATGCTGTTCCTGTGGTGGGGGGCGGCTACCTCCAAGCTCAACCACCACTTCCCCTATGTGGTGTCGGTGATGACGAGCAACAACGCGTTGCTGCGCAGCCGCTTGTTCACACCGATCAAGCACCGGCTGTACCTCGACCCGGTGCACGACCTTCGCCCCACCTGGTTGCCCAAGATGATGGCCCACGTCGGCGGCACCACGGCGGAGTTCATTGTCCCCACGGTGCTGGTGTTCGTCGCCGGCGATCAGCCCTGGCGCTGGTTGCTCATCGGGTTCATGGTCATCTTCCACTTCAACATCCTGTCCAACCTGCCCATGGGGGTTCCGTTGGAGTGGAACGTGTTCTTCATCTTCTCGCTGTTCTACCTCTTCGGGCATTACGGGGCGATTCGCGCCACCGACCTTCGGTCGCCGCTGTTGCTCACCCTGATCGCGGCTGCGGTCGTCGTCGTCATCGTGGGAAACATGTTCCCCAAGAAGATTTCGTTCCTGCCCGCCATGCGCTACTACGCCGGCAACTGGGCGAGCAGCGTGTGGTGCTTCCGCGCCGGGGCCGAGGACAAAATCGAAGCCAACGTGGTGAAAAGCTCACCGCTGGTGATCAATCAGCTGGCCAAGCTCTACGACCTGGAGACCGCGGAGATCATGGCCGACAAGACGGCCGCGTTCCGGGCGATGCACACCCACGGCCGGGCGCTCAACGGGCTGTTGCCCCGCGCCATCGACAACGAAGCCGACTACAAGATTCGCGAAGGTGAGATCGTCGCCGGGCCGTTGGTCGGGTGGAACTTCGGCGAAGGCCACCTGCACAACGAGCAACTCCTGGAAGCCCTGCAGCGTCGCTGCCACTTCGACGAGGGCGAGGTCCGCCTCATCGTCCTGGAGGGCCAGCCCATCCAGAGCCAACGGCAGTGGTACCGCATCTTCGACGCCAAGACCGGCCTGATCGAGGAGGGCTACGTCGAGGTCAAAGACATGCTCACACGCCAGCCCTGGCCCGAGCCCGGCGACGAATTCCCCGTGCACATCACACATCAACGCAGCAGCGCCGGCCAGTCATGACCAACGCCTCGAACCG
>NZ_LZLE01000310.1 GCF_001673155.1 Mycobacterium sp. 1423905.2
ACGCGCTTGTACTTGCCGCAGTAGCACTCCCAGTCGCGAGTCGGTCCGAAGATCTTCTCGCAGAACAGGCCGTCCTTCTCCGGCTTGAGCGTGCGGTAGTTGATGGTCTCCGGCTTCTTGACCTCGCCGTAGGACCACTGCCGGATGTCCTCCGCGGTGGCCAGGCCGATACGGAGTTCATCGAAGAAGTTGACGTCTAGCACGTAACTCCCTTTCCCCTTGCGGGTTTAGTAACTACTAGTTGCTTACGCAAGATCCTCAACGGAGGCAGATTCGTTGCGCGACAAGTTGATTCCGAGGTTGGCCGCGGCCCGCTCGAGGTCTTCATCCTCGCCCTCGCGCAGCTCGATGGCCGCACCGTCCGACGAGAGCACCTCGACGTTGAGGCACAACGACTGCAGCTCCTTGAGCAGCACCTTGAACGACTCGGGAATGCCCGGCTCGGGGATGTTCTCCCCCTTGACGATCGCCTCGTACACCTTGACCCGGCCGACGGTGTCGTCGGACTTGATGGTCAAGAGTTCCTGCAGCGTGTACGCCGCGCCGTAGGCCTGCATGGCCCAGCACTCCATCTCACCGAACCGCTGACCACCGAACTGCGCCTTACCACCCAGCGGCTGCTGGGTGATCATCGAGTACGGGCCGGTGGAGCGGGCGTGGATCTTGTCGTCCACCA
>NZ_LZLE01000311.1 GCF_001673155.1 Mycobacterium sp. 1423905.2
GAAAGCGCTACCTGGAACGCTTCGAGGACCGGGTGGTCATGGTCTCGCTGACGCTGGCCGCCGGCGACACCGCGCTGGCCGAGAAGTTGGTCGACGAGATCATCGACGGCCGGTTCCAGCCGGCTACGCCCACGTTCCTGAATTCGGGTAAGAAGCAGCGCGGTGAGCCGGTGAGCTGTTTCCTGCTGCGCATCGAGGACAACATGGAGTCGATCGGTCGGTCGATCAACTCGGCGCTGCAGCTGTCCAAGCGCGGCGGGGGAGTGGCGCTGCTGCTGAGCAACATTCGCGAGCACGGCGCGCCGATCAAGAACATCGAGAACCAGTCCTCGGGTGTCATCCCGATCATGAAACTGCTCGAGGACTCCTTCTCCTACGCCAACCAGCTGGGTGCGCGCCAGGGCGCCGGCGCGGTCTACCTGCACGCGCATCACCCGGACATCTACCGCTTCCTGGACACCAAACGGGAAAACGCCGACGAGAAGATCCGGATCAAGACGCTGAGCCTGGGCGTGGTGATTCCCGACATCACCTTCGAACTGGCAAAGCGCAACGACGACATGTACCTGTTCTCGCCCTATGACGTCGAGCGAGTCTATGGCGTGGGCTTCGCCGACATCTCGGTGACCGAGAAGTACTACGAGATGGTCGACGACCCGCGCATCCGCAAGACGAAGATCAAGGCGCGCGAGTTCTTCCAGACGCTCGCCGAATTGCAGTTCGAGTCCGGCTACCCGTACATCATGTTCGAGGACACGGTGAACCGGGCCAACCCCATCGACGGCAAGATCACCCACTCCAACCTGTGCTCGGAGATCCTGCAGGTGTCCACGCCCTCGTTGTTCAACGAGGACCTGTCGTATGCCAAAGTCGGCAAGGACATTTCGTGCAACCTCGGGTCGCTCAACATTGCCAAGACGATGGATTCGCCCGACTTCGCTCAGACCATCGAGGTGGCGATCCGCGCGCTGACCGCGGTGAGCGATCAGACGCACATCTCCTCGGTGCCCTCAATCGAGCAGGGCAACAACGAGTCTCACGCCATCGGCCTCGGGCAGATGAACCTGCACGGCTATCTGGCTCGCGCGGGTGTGTTCTACGGTTCGGAAGAAGGCGTCGACTTCACCAACATTTACTTCTACACCGTGCTCTATCACGCGCTGCGGGCGTCCAACCGCATCGCGATCGAACGCGGCAGCCACTTCAAGGGTTTCGAGCGGTCCAAGTACGCGTCGGGGGAGTTCTTCGACAAGTACACCGAGCAGGTGTGGGAGCCCAAGACCGACAAGGTCCGCCAGCTTTTCGCCGATTCGGGCATCCGGATCCCGACGCGGGACGACTGGAAGCGGCTCAAGGAGTCGGTGCAAGCACACGGCATCTACAACCAGAACCTGCAGGCGGTGCCGCCCACTGGATCGATCTCCTACATCAACCATTCGACGAGCTCGATTCACCCGATCGTGTCCAAGGTGGAGATCCGCAAGGAGGGCAAGATCGGGCGGGTCTACTACCCGGCGCCCTACATGACCAACGACAACCTGGAGTACTACCAGGACGCCTACGAGATCGGCTACGAAAAGATCATCGACACCTACGCCGCGGCCACACAGCATGTGGATCAAGGGCTTTCGTTGACGCTGTTCTTCAAGGACACCGCAACCACCCGCGATGTGAATAAGGCGCAGATCTACGCCTGGCGCAAAGGCATCAAGACGCTCTACTACATCCGGCTGCGTCAGATGGCGCTGGAAGGCACCGAGGTCGAGGGCTGCGTCTCCTGCATGTTGTGAGTCACCGGCCGATGAACTGTTGGACGAGCAGCTGAAGCCGTTGCGACTCATGGTCGGGGCGTAAACGCCCGTTGCGGCCGAGGGTAGCCAGTCCGTGCAGCGCGGCCCATAACACCTCGGTGAGGGCGTCCGCATCTCGCTGGCCGGCGACGAGCCCGACCGCCTGGTGTAACTCGTCGAAGGCCGCTGTCAGCTGAGGGGGTGTGTCCTCGGCGGCGAAGCGCAAAGTGGTGGCACGGGTGAACATCGCGTCGTAAACGGCGGGATTGTCGCGGGCGAAGTCCAGGTACGCGCCGGCAACACTGGTCAGCGCGTCGCTGGCCGCGCCGCCGCGCCCGCGGGCGACCCGAATCTCCTCGGCGAGTTCGCCGAACCCGTCGACGGCGATGGCATCGGCGATCTGTTCCATGCCGGCGAAGTGCTTGTACAGCACGGGCTGGCTGTATTCGATCTCGGTGGACAGCCGACGGGTGGTGACGGCATCCCACCCTTCGGCCTCGGCCAGCTTGCGAGCCGTCGCGATGATCAGCTTTCGGCGCGCGGACCGCTCCCGCTCCCGTCGATGCTCTATGGCCATGCCCAAAGGTATCACGGCTAGCAAATCTAGCGTTGCTATTGACGCCGTTTGTGTCAGAGGTTAGCGTTGCTAGCACTTACCGAACGAAGGGATTTGGGACATGGAACTAGACGTCATCACTCGGATCGCCGCGCTCATTGCGCTGCTGGGTACCGCCGTGGTTTACGGCACCGACGTGTTCTGCGCGATCGTGCTACAGCCCGCCTTGGCGTCCGTGGACGACCGGGCCTTGGTCTCGGTCATGGGCAGCCTGCACCGATACGGAGACCGGCGGATGCCGGTGCCAGGGGTGCTCGGAATCGTCGCCACCGGGGCATGCATGGTGCTGGCCATGGTCGCCGGGCACTGGACGCAGACCATCGCGGCGGGCGTCGCGCTTGTGCTGTTGTTGGTGTGGATCGCGCTTTACACACAAGTAAGCAAACCCATCAACCGACAATTGACGGCCGCCGCTGACGCGAACCGTCTGCTACCCAACGGACGTGCGCTGCAGGCGAACTGGGACCGAATCATCGGTGCCCGCGCAACGCTGCAAGGCCTCGCAGTGGTCGCCTTGTCCGCGGTGCTCGTGGCCTGACGGCCTAGTCGCCAACCGACACACGGAGCACTTCGATGTTTCAGCTCAGGATCTATACGCTGCGATCACCAGAAGCCTTGCAACGGTATGCAACTGTGCACTGGGCTCGCCACCTGGTTACCTTCCCGACCTTCGGGGTCACCACCCACGGGGTATGGACCGAACGAAGCGGCGGTGCGAATCGTCTTGTCGCCCTGATCCGCTACCCACCGGGCGTTGACCCCGAACAACTCAGCCGGCAAGTCATGACCAGCCCAGAATTCGCCGCCGATATGACCGGCTTCAACGTCGACGAGATCGTCGACGTCCAATCCGTACCCCTTGACCCGACACCGTTCTCACCAATCCACTAACGCACCAGGAGCGCACGATATGACTACCACCGCAGTCGCTTACACGCTGGCTGGACTCGTCGCCGCGGGCATCATCTTCATCGGGGCTCGATTCATCGTCGCGCCGCGCGTCGCCGCCGCCGGCTACGGCGTCGCGCAAGATCTCGCCGGGCCCGCTGCACGCGCCTATCTGAGTGTCAAGGGCATTCGCGACATCGCATCGGGGCTATTCGTCTTTATCCTGATGGCCGCGGGCGCGACCCACGTGCTGGGCTGGGTGATATTGGCCGCCACAATCATTCCGCTCGCCGACGCGGCCATCGTGCTGGGCAACGGCGGCCCCAGGTCCATTGCGCTGGGGGTGCATGGGGTGACCGCGGCCGTAATGCTGGTCACCGCCGCGCTTCTGCTCGCGTTCTGATGGGGAAGACCTGCGGCGGCCATGATGGCGTTGGTCTGCGGTGACGTGTAAAAGGTAGGGCAGATGGGGTCGTTCATCACACCTGCGATCACCCACCTGCCTATGCCAATGTCGCATTCCGTGGACAAAACGGCTCAACAGTCGTAGGTGAGGTGCACCGCACGCGTGCAGTCTTGAGAATGACCGGAGCCGGGACCGATAGGGGGTGACACCGCCGTGCAAGCGATTACCGCACGCGACCGCGCTGCCGGTATTCGTGGGCTTTCGCTAGCCGAAATGCCCTACCCGCATGCCGCAGAGAACGACGTCATCGTGCGAGTCCATGCCGCCGGCTTCACCCCCGGTGAACTCGACTGGCCCGCAACGTGGACCGACCGGGCGGGGCACGAACGGGCCCCGAGCATCCCAGGACATGAAGTCTCCGGCGTCATTGCCGAGTTGGGCTACGGCACCACCGGATTCACCGTTGGTCAGCGAGTCTTCGGCATCACCGACTGGGCCCGTAACGGCTCACTCGCGGAATATGTTGCGGTAGAGGCACGTAACCTCGCGCCGTTATCCGCCGAGATCGACCACACGGTGGCAGCCGCATCGGTGATTTCCGGACTGACCGCGTGGCAAGGGCTCTTCGACCACGCCCATCTCGTCACTGGCCAAACGGTCTTGATTCACGGCGCCGCCGGCGCCGTCGGTTCGTTCGCGGTGCAACTGGCTCGCGGCGCCGGAGCGCGCGTCATCGGCAGCGGCCGTGCCGCCCACCGGGACACCGTGCTGAGTCTGGGGGCTGACGCTTTCCTGGACCTGCAGGGGGAACGGCTCGAGGACGTCGGTCCGGTCGACGTGGTATTCGACGTGATCGGCGGTGAAGTCCTCGAGCGTTCAGCGCATTTGGTGCGACCCGGCGGTGCGCTGATCACGATCGCTGAACCACCGCACGTGCAACCCGAGCGCGCACGCGCGATCTTCTTCGTCGTCGAACCCGACCGGGTCCAGCTGGCAGCGCTGGAACGTCAGCTGCGTGACGGCCGGTTGCGCCCGATCGTCGGGGCGGTCTGTTCCTTGGCCGAAGCGCCCGCCGCGTTCGGCCCTTCGTCCGGCGGCCGCGGCAAGACCATCGTCGCGGTTATTGATGACGGTGCCTGAGATGAAACTCGGACTTCGCCTGCCGCAGCGACTCGGAGTCGACCTACGACACGACGTGGTCGAAGCGGCCAGAACGGCAGAAGCGGCCGGATACGCGAGTCTGTGGACATACGAACGGCTGCTCTTCCCGGAGGCACCCATCGAACCGTATGCCGGATCGGACGTGCCCTGGCCCAAGCATTCCCGACAAGCCGCCGACCCCCTGGCAATCCTGGCCGCCGCGGCGGTGGCGACGGAGAAGGTGCGGCTGGGTACGTCGGTATTGGTGGCTGCCCTGCACACACCCATCCAGCTCGCCAAGGCGCTGGCGACGATCGATCAAATCAGCGGCGGCCGAGTGGTCGCCGGCATGGCCACCGGCTGGGCGACCGATGAACTGCAGGCGGCCGGTGCCACCCGGGCGGACCGTGGCCGTTTCCTCGACGAGACGCTCGATGTCTTCGACGCCGTGTGGGGGCCCGACCCAGTGACCTTCCAGAGCCCGCGCGTCATCATTGCCAACGCCGCGGTCCTGCCCAAGCCAGTGTCGAAGATTCCGGTGTTGTTGGGCGGCGGTGGCAGCAATCTGGGCCGCAGCACCAGTTCCAAGGCCGTGCAGCGCATTGCCACACGCGCGGACGGCTGGCTGCCGGTGCTCACCACGCCTGGCCCGGCCGGCGCGGCACACCTGCGCGAGAGCTGGGACCGTATCCGGCAGCTGGCTTCCGACCACGGCCGGGACCCGAGCCGGATGGAGATGGTCGTGGTCGGCAATGTCACGTTGACCGACCGTCCGGCCGGGCCGGACCGATCCGCGTTCGTCGGCACTCTCGACCAAGTCCTCGACGATGTCCACACGGCTGCCGACGCCGGCGCTGACGAGTTGATCGTCGACCTGAATCTGCAGGACTGGTTCGTCAACACTCAGCAGATGCTCGAAGCGGCAGTGACAATCCGCGAAAAGGCCACCGCATGATGATTGCCGGGTTGCGCATGCGCCCGGAGATGTCGGATCTCGACGAAGCGACCGGTGTCTCCGTTGAAACCTCGGCCGGTTCGCGGCCGGTTACCGCCGGCAGTTCGGTCGCTCACCCAGCGCGGTCCTGCGTGCGTCATAGGGCCGGCGCGAACGGGTGCCGAAAGCGCTGAGGCAACTGCCCAGGTCAGCCCGGCCCGCGCGGTAAGGTGCTTGACGTGGTGAGAATTCCCCGACCGCACCCCGGCGCCGCCGCCGGAGTAAAAGTCGACGCGCGCAGCGAGCGTTGGCGCGAGCACCGCAAGAAGGTGCGCGGCGAGATCGTCGAAGCTGCGTTTCGCGCCATCGATCGGCTCGGGCCCGAACTCAGCGTCCGCGAGATCGCAGAAGAAGCCGGCACCGCCAAACCCAAGATCTACCGGCACTTCGCCGACAAGTCCGATCTGTTCGTCGCCATCGGCGAACGACTGCGAGACATGCTCTGGGCGGCGATCTTCCCCTCGATCAATCTGGCCACCGACTCCGCGCGCGAGGTCATCCGCCGCAGCGTGGAGGAGTACGTCAACCTGGTTGACCAGCATCCCAACGTGCTGCGGGTTTTCATTCAGGGGCGCTCGGCCAAGCAGTCGGAAGCCACCGTCCGCACCCTCAACGAAGGCCGCGAAATCACGCTGACCTTCGCCGACCTGTTCAGCAACGAATTGCGCGACATGGACCTCAATCGGGCCGCGCTCGAGCTGGCGGCGCACAGCGCCTTCGGAGCGGCCGCATCGGCCACCGAATGGTGGTTGGGTCCCGACCCGGACAGCCCGCGGCGGATGTCCAGGGAGCAGTTCGTGGCGCACTTGGCCACCATCATGATGGGGGTCATCGTCGGCACCGCCGAGACGCTAGGGATCACTATGGACGCCGACCGCCCGATTCACGACGCGGTGACCGTCAACCACGCCGCCAGCTAAGTGAGGCCGCGTTGACATCGCTGCGGGGATCGACAACACTCGATGAAATCCGATACCCGGGGTACCGGGTATTTCTGGGCGGTGCTGCGTCCACCGCACTCGACAGCTGACACCAGCCACAAAGGAAGACCCACCAACCATGACCGATGTCGCGACCCCGGCTACCGAAGTGGCCGACAAACCTCAGTCCGACAAGCCGCCGGTACATGCCCGAACCGTCATCATCGGCACCGGGTTCTCCGGGCTCGGCATGGCTATCGCGCTGCAGCAGCAGGGCGTGGACTTCGTCATCCTGGAAAAAGCCGACGACGTCGGCGGCACCTGGCGCGACAACAGCTATCCCGGCTGCGCGTGCGACATCCCGTCGCACCTGTACTCGTTCTCCTTCGAACCCAAGCCGGACTGGAAGAACCCGTTCTCCTATCAACCCGAGATCTGGGATTACCTCAAGGGCGTCACCGAGAAGTACGGACTGCGCCGCTACATCGAGTTCAACTCTCATGTCGACCGCGGTTATTGGGACGACGAGGAGTACCGCTGGCACGTATTCACCACCGACGGGCGCGAATACGTTGCTCAGTTCCTGGTGTCGGGGGCCGGGGCGCTGCACATCCCGGCGTTCCCCGACATCGACGGTCGCGACGAATTCGTCGGTGCCGCATTCCATTCCGCGGAATGGGACCACAGCGTCGACCTGACGGGCAAGCGGGTGGCCATCATCGGGACCGGCGCCAGCGCCATTCAGATCGTGCCCGAGATCGTCGGCAAGGTCGCCGAACTTCAGCTCTACCAACGCACTCCGCCCTGGGTAGTACCCCGCGCCAACCCCGAAATTCCGGCGCGGTTGCGTACGGCGATGCAGAACGTTCCAGGGCTGCGCGCCCTGGTGCGGCTGGCGATCTACTGGGGTCAAGAGGCGCTCGCTTTCGGCATGACCAAGCGACCCAACGCCTTGAAATTCATTGAGGCCTACTGCAAGTACAACATCTGGCGCTCGGTGAAAGACCGCGAGCTGCGCCGCAAGTTGATCCCGAACTACCGCATCGGCTGTAAGCGAATCCTCAACTCCTCCACCTACTACCGCGCGGTGGCCAACCCGAAAACCCAGCTGATCACCGAGGGAATCAGCGAGATCACGCGCGACGGGATCGTCACGGTCGACGGAACGCACCGCCCGGCCGACGTGATCGTCTACGCCACCGGGTTCCACGTCACCGACTCCTACACCTACGTGCAGATCAAGGGCCGGCACGGCGAGGACCTGGTCGATCGGTGGAACCGGGAGGGCATCGGCGCGCACCGCGGAATCACCGTGGCGAACATGCCGAACCTGTTCTTCCTGTTGGGGCCCAACACCGGACTGGGGCACAACTCCGTGGTGTTCATGATCGAATCGCAGATCCGCTATGTCGCCGATGCGATCAAGACCTGCGACAAGTTAGGTGCCCAGGCGCTGGCACCCACGCGAGCCGCCCAGGACAGCTTCAACGACGAACTGCAAGATAAGCTCACCGACTCGGTGTGGAACAGCGGTGGTTGCAGCAGCTGGTATCTCGACGAGCACGGCAGGAACACCGTCCTGTGGGGCGGCTACACCTGGCAATACTGGATGACCACCCGCAAGATTGCCCTTGCCGAGTACGAGTTCCTCGGAGTGGGCAAGGGCAAGTCGAAGAAACGCAAAGCAATTCGCGCGGCGAGTTAGGGCCGAGCGGGTACTACCCGCTAGTGACCCGACGAATCTCATTGCGGCTTGCCGCCGGCCTCGTTCTCGTTGCGGTAAGTGCCTGCGGTCATAACACCGCGGCGCCGATGCCCGCCGGGTCGACCACCACCGGCATGCTGCCGCCCGGGGTGCCCACCGAAGGTCAACGACCGGCGGCCAACGGATTGCCTTCGGCGGCAGAACCACAGAAGGCGCCGGCGCCGCCGAATGCGCCGCCCGGGCGGCTCATTCCCGTCGGGAACACGCCCGAAGGTGTGATGGTCGATGCGCTGACCCGCACGGTCGCCGTTGCTTGCCATGACCCCGACCAGCTGGTCCTACTCAATGCCGATTCTGGTGCCATCACTGGCCGAATTCCGTTGCCCGGCAGGGTTCGCCACTTGCAGCTGGCTGCCCCCGGTGGCCCGGTCTTGGTGCCGGTGGAGTCGGCCGACTCGCTAGTACGCGTCGACCTGCCGCAGGGGCCGGCGCAGGCGCCGATACGCACCGGCACCGAACCCCACGATGCCGCACAGGCATCCAACGGAACGGTCTTCGTCGCCAATGAACTCGGTGGGACGGTGACAGCCGTGCGCGGCGAGCACATTGTGAAGGTATTCACCGACAGTGTCCAACCGGCCGGCACCGCGGCGGTGGGGACGTCGATGGGCGTGCTCGACGTGCGCAAGAACGACCTGACCATCTACGACGCGCAGCGGCTGACCATCGTCGGATCGACGCCGGCCGGCGTGGGTCCGACGCATTTGGTCGCCGACCGCCACGGGCGGATGATCGCGACTGACACGCGCGGCAACGCCGTTCGGGTGTTCACCCCGTTGCCGCAACCGCGTGAAGTGGCCAGCGTCGCGCAACCGGGCGGCCCGTACGGGATCGCCTACGACGCCACGCGGGACCGGCTCTGGGTCGCGTCATCGGGCACCAACGAGGTCGTCGGGTACGACATGAGCGACCCGACGCCGCGCGCCGTGCAACGGTTGGCGACGGTGCAGAATCCGTACACGTTGGGGGTCGACTCGGCCACCGGGCGGCTGTTCGTCGCGGGGGTGTCGGCGGGTGTCGTCCAGGTAATCGACGGTGCGCCGTAGGGGCGCGCCGCGACACGCCAGACACAAGCTCTTGTGTTGCCCTTGCTTGTCGTACCCCAGGGGTAGTGTTTGAGACCTGCGCAGCGCAGATCAATTGCACCTGGTGAAGTGGGGTTCTGGTGACGGGAAATGCAAAGCTGATCGACCGCGTCTCAGCGATCAACTGGAACCGGCTCCAAGACGACAAGGACGCTGAGGTCTGGGACCGGCTGACCGGAAATTTCTGGCTGCCCGAGAAGGTGCCGGTGTCCAACGACATCCCGTCGTGGGGCACGTTGACCGCCGGGGAGAAGCAGTTGACCATGCGGGTCTTCACCGGCCTGACGATGCTGGATACCATCCAGGGCACCGTGGGCGCGGTCAGCCTGATCCCCGACGCGCTCACCCCGCACGAGGAGGCGGTGTACACCAACATCGCGTTCATGGAGTCGGTGCACGCCAAGAGTTACAGCCAGATCTTCTCCACGCTGTGCTCGACCGCCGAAATCGACGACGCCTTCCGCTGGTCGGAAGAGAACACCAACTTGCAGCGCAAAGCCGAGATCGTGCTGGAGTACTACCGCGGCGACGAACCGCTCAAGCGCAAAGTGGCCTCCACGCTGCTGGAAAGCTTCCTGTTCTACTCCGGCTTCTACCTGCCGATGTACTGGTCGAGCCGGGCCAAGCTGACCAACACCGCCGACATGATCCGGCTGATCATCCGCGACGAGGCTGTGCACGGCTACTACATCGGCTACAAATTTCAGCGCGGCCTGGCGCTGGTCGACGACGCCAAGCGCGCCGAGCTCAAGGACTACACCTACGAGCTGCTGTTCGAGCTGTACGACAACGAGGTCGAGTACACCCAGGACCTCTACGACGAAGTCGGGCTGACCGAAGACGTCAAGAAGTTCCTGCGCTACAACGCCAACAAGGCGCTGATGAACCTTGGCTACGAGGCGTTGTTCCCGCGCGACGAGACCGACGTCAATCCCGCGATCCTCTCGGCGCTGTCACCGAACGCCGACGAGAACCACGACTTCTTCTCCGGGTCGGGGTCGTCGTACGTGATCGGCAAAGCCGTCGTCACCGAAGACGAGGACTGGGATTTCTAACGTCGACCGGCCGGTGAGAGGTCGCCGGCCCCGGCGTCGAGTTCGGGGTGCCCGTCGCACCACTGGTCTTGCGGCACAACGGCTTTGACCTCGTCGACATGTTCGCCGCACCCGGCCCAAGTGGTCTTGCCGCAGACCTGGCATTGCACCGCATAGCACATAATCTCTCCTCGTCGATCCAGGCTACCCGCCCTTCTTGGGCCGCTTCAGTTGCCTGAATTGCGGAACGGCGGCCAACGTAGCGACCGCGTCGAATGCGGGACGAGTCATCTCGTCCGCCGGTGGTCCGGTGAGGACCGGTCCGAAGAAGGTTCGGCCGTTGATCTGCAGGATGGGACTTCCACCAGTCTCGCCCAACGCTTCCTGTCCCGCTTCATGGCTTTGCCGCACCGTCGCGTCGTACGACTCATCGTCGACCACAGCGTCGGGAATGCCTGCCGCGGCACTCACTTCCCTAACCAAACTGTCGTCGACCGGGTGAGCTTCGTCGAAGTGGCGTTCGCCGAAGGCAAAGTATGCGGTGACCATGTCCGCGGCCCCATGTTTGTCACCGATCGCCGCCATCAGCCGGCCCATCCGTTGAGAATCCCGCAAATGGGCCTGCTGCTCAGGCCCGGCCTCTTCACCTTCGTTGAGCATCGCCAAGCTCATCAGCCGCCAATCGACTGTCACATCACCGCCGCCGGCGACTGCCTGCAACCACCGGGCGGTGTGCCACGTGAACGGACACACCGGGTCGAACCAGATCGTCACCGCCGAACCACTGCCCCCGGGCGCACGCGTCATCGAGTCGCTCCTTTTCGTCGGCGTGAAACTGCCATGACCCATGTGGTTGCCCGTCAGCATGGGCTGAAACGAGTTGCGACGACGACGTGTGGGCGGCCCCGCGCTGGCCGGGGATATGCGCAGTGAACGGCGTATGAATTGTCCGGAAGCGGCGACGCCGCGGTAGCGCGGCAGTTGCCCGACCACGAAACTGAGTGGGTGACGACATCGCGTACTTCTCACGCTTCCCAGTTCTTTAAGTCGGTCGTGCGCTGGCTGCAGGTCGGCTACCCCAACGGCGTTCCCGGCCCCGACCAGGTCCCGCTGCTGGCGCTGTTGCGCAGCACCCCGCTCACCGCTGAACAGCTCCAAGAAGTCATCAGCGAACTCACCGCGAAGGGATCACCCGCGGCGCAGGACGGCGTGATCGACGGCAACGAGATAGCGCAGACCATCTCCGAGTTGACCCACCACGACCCCGGCCCCGAGAACGTCCGGCGGGTGGCCGCCACGCTGGCCGCCGCGGGCTGGCCACTGGCCGGCATCGACGTCAGCGAAGTGATCCCGGGCGATGAAGACGCCGAGATCGCCGAGGAAATCGCGTCGTCGCGGGCTAGCTCACAGGCTTGAGATGTCGATGACGAAGCGGTAGCGCACGTCGCTGGCGAGCACCCGCTCGTAGGCCTCGTTGACGTAATCCGCTTCGATCAGCTCGATCTCGGGCGTCACGTCGTGCTCGGCGCAGAAATCGAGCATCTCTTGGGTTTCGGCGATGCCGCCGATGTTCGACCCGGACAGGCTGCGCCGCGCCAGGGCCAGCGGGAACGCCGGCACCTCCATGGGGTGCTCGGGAATGCCGAGTTCGACCAGGGTGCCGTCGACGTCCAGCAGGCCCAGGTAGTCACCGAGGTTCAGGTTCGCCGAGACGGTGTTCAGGATCAGGTCGAAGCTGGACCGCAGATTGCGGAAGGTGTCCGGGTCGGAGGTGGCGTAGTAGTTGCTGGCGCCCAGCCGCAGCCCGTCTTCCATCTTCTTCAGCGACTGCGACAGCACGGTGACCTCGGCGCCCATTGCCGCGCCCAGCTTGACGCCCATGTGGCCCAGCCCGCCGAGCCCGATGATCGCCAGCCGGGTGTCGGCGCCGGCGTTCCAGTGCCGCAGCGGCGAGAACAGCGTGACGCCGGCGCACAGCAGGGGAGCGGCCTTGTCCAGGGGCAGCGAATCCGGGATGCGCACGACGTAGTTCTCGTCGACGACGATCGCCTGGCTGTAGCCCCCCTGCGTCGACTGGCCGTCCTTGCCGATCGAGTTGTAGGTGAACGTCGCGCCGCGCTTGCAGTACTGCTCGAGTCCAGCGCGGCAGCTGCTGCATTCCCGGCAGGAGTCCACCATGCAGCCGACCCCGACGTGGTCGCCGACTTGGTACTTGGAGACCTCCGAGCCCACCGCGCTGACCACACCGGCGATTTCGTGGCCGGGCACCACCGGGTAGTTCGGCTGGCCCCACTCGGCTTTGACGGTGTGGATGTCGGAGTGGCAGATGCCGGCGAACTTGATGTCGATCGCGACGTCGTGCGGTCCGGGTTCGCGTCTATCGACGGTCGTCTTGGTCAACGGTTCGGTCGCCGACGTGGCGGCGTACGCGGAAACAGTGCTCATCGGATTCCTTCGCAAGTTCGTGGCTAAGACAAAAGCTTAGCTAAGGTAAGGGATCCTCGCCAATTCGGCGGGCCACGCGCTAGTTGATCGGGGCGTTGATCCAGCGCAGGTCGTCGACGATGCCGCGCGCGGCGATCACGCCTTCACCGGTCTGCCAGATCTCGTCGTTGACGACGAATACCCGGTTGTCGCGGTTGGCCGACAGCCGGCGCCAGGGGCCGCTGTCGAAGACGGTGGCCGCACGTTCGGCGGCGGCGGGAGACGCGCACGACACATAAACGATGTCGGCGTCGGCCGCCGAGAAGTCCGGTCCCTTCGCCAGGTCGGCGTCGGTGGCGCCCAGTTCGATATACGGCTTGTCGGTGAACCGTTGGGCGGGGGGCCGGTCCACGCCGACGGCGGTCAGCACACTGGCCGGGAAATTGTTGGCCCCGTAGACCCGCACGGTCGTGGTGGTCAGCTGGACGATCGACGCCTGGAAGTGGGCGGCATCCCGCTTGGCGCCGATGTCCGTCGCGCGCTGGGTGAAGGCGGCGAGCAGCGCGTCGGTGGCGGCGCTGCGCGCGGTCGCGGCGCCCACGCCGCGCACGTTGTCCTGCCACGCCGCGCCGGGCGCCGCGGTGAAGACTGTCGGCGCGATCGCCGACAATTGCGGGTACAGCGCCGGCGTCAGAAACCGCGAGCCCAGAATCAGATCGGGATGCGCGGCCGCGATCGCCTTCAGATCGGGCGCGCTGCGGGTGCCCACGCCCGGCAGGCCATGCACCACTGCGCCCAGGTAGAAGGGCTGGCTCGAGGAGCCCTCGGGCAATGCCGCACCCACCACCCGGGATTGCAGACCTAGCGCACACAGTGTGTCGAGTTGGTCACCGGAGAGCACCACGATGCGTTGCGGGTCCGCCGGCACCTGAGCGACGTCGGGGGTGACGCCGGCAGCGTTGCGCGCCGGCCGGGTGGGCGGCCCGGGGTCCGGTGCGGCCGCGTCACGGGCGCAGGATTGGTCGGCGTGGCGGTCATTGCCCAGCACGCCGGCCCCGGCGATCTGCGTGGTCGGGTTGACCAGCGACCGCGACGCGGTGGGCGGCTGATCCGAGCCACAACCGGTGGCGGTGACCAGCCCGATTGCCGCTGCGGCGGCGAGCACTATGGGTCGCCTTGCGCCGAATCGCACGGCTTTGACGGTAACACCTCACCACCTGGGCCAGCGGTTCACGGAAGCCCCCGCGGCGGCGTTTACGACAGTTTGTAGGACCACACCCACCGCCCACCTGATCGCGGGCTAAGATTCGAACAAGTAAGACCTTTGCGCCTTGTCCGGATGGATGTTTGGAGGAGCAGTTGACCGCCGAAGCCCCCCCGTTGGGAGAACTCGAGGCCGTCCGTCCGTACCCGGCCCGGATGGGTCCCAAAGGGAACCTCGTCTACAAGCTGATCACCACGACCGATCACAAGCTGATCGGCATCATGTATTGCGTTACCTGCTTCGTCTTCTTCTTCATCGGCGGGTTGCTCGCGTTGTTCATGCGCGCGGAATTGGCCGCACCGGGACTGCAGTTCCTGTCCAACGAGCAGTACAACCAGCTGTTCACCATGCACGGCACGATCATGCTGCTGTTCTATGCCACCCCGATCGTGTTCGGCTTCGCCAACCTGGTGCTGCCGCTGCAGATCGGCGCACCCGACGTGGCCTTCCCCCGGTTGAACGCGTTCTCGTTCTGGCTCTTTTTGTTCGGCGCCACCATCGGTATGGCCGGCTTCATCACTCCCGGCGGTGCCGCCGACTTCGGTTGGACCGCCTACACCCCGCTGACCGACGCCGTGCACTCACCCGGGCCCGGCGGTGACCTGTGGATCATGGGCCTGATCGTCGCCGGTCTGGGCACCATCCTGGGCGCGGTGAACATGATCACCACCTGTGTGTGCATGCGCGCGCCGGGCATGACGATGTTCCGGATGCCGATCTTCACCTGGAACATCCTGGTGACGTCGATCCTGGTGCTGATCGCCTTCCCGCTGCTGACCGCCGCGTTGTTCGGCTTGGCCGCCGACCGGCACCTCGGAGCCCACGTGTATGACGCGGCCAACGGCGGCGTCCTGCTGTGGCAGCACCTGTTCTGGTTCTTCGGGCACCCCGAGGTGTACATCATCGCGCTGCCGTTCTTCGGGATCATCACCGAAGTCATCCCGGTGTTCTCCCGCAAGCCGATCTTCGGCTACACCACCCTGGTCTACGCGACGCTGTCGATCGCGGCGCTGTCGGTGGCGGTGTGGGCGCACCACATGTTCGCCACCGGAGCGGTGCTGCTGCCGTTCTTCTCATTCATGACCTACCTGATCGCGGTGCCGACCGGAATCAAGTTCTTCAACTGGATCGGCACGATGTGGAAGGGCCAGTTGACCTTCGAGACACCGATGCTGTTCTCGGTCGGCTTCCTGGTCACATTCCTGCTCGGTGGCCTGACCGGTGTGCTGCTGGCCAGCCCGCCGCTGGACTTCCACGTGACCGACACCTACTTCGTCGTCGCGCACTTCCACTACGTGCTGTTCGGCACCATCGTGTTCGCCACCTACGCCGGCATCTACTTCTGGTTCCCCAAGATGACCGGCCGGCTGCTCGACGAGCGACTGGGCAAGCTGCACTTCTGGCTGACCTTCATCGGCTTCCACACCACCTTCCTGGTGCAGCACTGGCTGGGCGACCTGGGCATGCCGCGCCGCTACGCCGACTACCTGCCCACCGACGGCTTCCAGCCCTACAACATCGTCTCCACCGTCGGAGCATTCATCCTGGGCGCGTCGATGATCCCGTTCGTGTGGAATGTGTTCAAGAGCTGGCGCTACGGCGAAGTGGTCACCGTGGATGACCCGTGGGGCTACGGCAACTCGCTGGAGTGGGCGACCAGTTGCCCGCCGCCGCGGCACAACTTCACCGAGCTGCCCCGCATCCGCTCGGAGCGGCCGGCGTTCGAGTTGCACTACCCGCACATGATCGAACGACTTCGCGCAGAGGCGCACGTCGGGAAACACCCCACGGCGTTCGAGTCACCGGAAGGCTTCGGCCCACGGACGGAGCCGGACCGCAATTAATGGACCGTCCCGACGGTAATTTCGGGTGAGCGCACCGGCCAAGGTGTCGGTGTTGATCACCGTCACCGGCGTTGACCAGCCCGGGGTGACCTCTGCGCTGTTCGAGGTGCTCTCACGCCACGGCGTGGAGTTGCTCAACGTCGAACAGGTGGTGGTCCGGCGCCGCCTGACCCTGGGTGTGCTGGTCTCTGCTGCGCTGGACGACGGCGCCGTCGACGCCTTACGCGACGACGTCGAAGCGGCCATTCACGAGCAGGGGCTCGACGTCACCGTCGAGCGCAGCAACGCCGTGCCGATAATCCGGGAACCGTCGACGCACACCATCATCGTGCTCGGCCGCCCGATCACCGCCGGCGCTTTCGGGGCGGTGGCCCGGGAGGTCGCCGGCCTCGGGGTCAACATCGACTTCATCCGCGGCGTCTCGGACTATCCGGTCACCGGATTGGAGCTGCGGGTTTCCGCGCCGCCGGGAGTCGGGGGGGCGCTGCAGAGCGCCCTGACCAAGCTGGCCGCCGACGAACACGTCGATGTGGCCGTCGAAGACTACGGCTTGGCGTGGCGCACCAAACGGCTCATCGTGTTCGATGTCGACTCGACTTTGGTGCAGGGCGAGGTCATCGAGATGCTGGCCGCCCGGGCCGGCGCCCTGGGCACGGTCGCGGCCATCACCGAGGCCGCCATGCGCGGTGAGCTGGATTTCGCCGAGTCGTTGCAGCAGCGGGTTGCCACCTTGGCCGGGTTGCCCGCCACCGTCATGGACGAGGTCGCCGCCCAGCTCGAGCTGATGCCTGGTGCCCGCACCACGCTAAGGACGTTGCAGCGCTTGGGATTTCGGTGCGGTGTGGTCTCCGGCGGCTTCCGGCGCATCATCGAACCCTTGGCGCGCGAGCTCAATTTGGACTACGTCGCGGCCAACGATCTGGAGATCGTCGACGGCGTCCTCACCGGCCGGGTGATCGGGCCGATCGTCGACCGGCCCGGCAAGGCGATGGCGCTGCGCGAATTCGCCGACCGGTTCGGGGTGCCAATGCAACAGACGGTCGCCGTCGGCGACGGTGCCAACGACATCGACATGCTGGCCGCGGCGGGCATGGGCATCGCCTTCAATGCCAAGCCGGCGTTGCGTGCGGTGGCCGACGCGTCGCTCAGCCACCCCTACCTGGACACCGTGTTGTTCTTGTTGGGGGTCACCCGCGGTGAGATCGAAGCCGCCGACGCCGCCGACGGGGTGCTGCGTCGCGTCGAGATTCCCGCCGACTAGCCGGGCCGAGCAGACGCAAAATCGCATCAATTGCGGCGATTTCGTGCGACTTTGCGTCTGCTCGCGGGGGTGGTGACCCGGCAGCCTTTCCCATGCCCCGGTACGGCACGATGGTCGGGTGCCCGAGAACGGCGAATACGAGGCCGACCCCGACCTGCTGATCGACTTCCGGAACGTCTCGCTGCGCCGCAACGGCCGCGTACTGGTCGGGCCGCTGGATTGGGCTGTCGAACTCGACGAACGCTGGGTGATCATCGGCCCCAACGGCGCGGGCAAGACGTCGCTGCTGCGCATCGCCGCCGCCTCCGAGCATCCGACCACCGGCGTGGCGTTCGTCCTGGGGGAGCGGCTGGGCCGGGTCGACGTCTCGGAGCTACGGGCCCGAATCGGATTGAGCTCGTCGTCGCTGGCACAGCGGGTGCCCAGCGACGAAGTGGTGCGCGACCTGGTGGTGTCGGCCGGTTATTCGGTGCTGGGCCGGTGGCGGGAACGGTACGAAGACATCGACTACCAGCGCGCTGTCGACATGCTGGAAAGCCTGGGCGCCGAGCATCTGGCCGAACGCACCTACGGCACCCTGTCCGAAGGCGAGCGCAAGCGGGTGTTGATCGCCCGCGCGCTGATGACCGACCCCGAACTGCTGCTGCTCGACGAACCCGCCGCCGGTTTGGACCTGGGCGGCCGAGAAGAACTGGTCGCCCGGCTGGCCGACCTGGCCGCCGACCCCGACGCGCCGGCTCTGGTCCTGGTCACCCACCACGTAGAGGAAGTCCCGCCCGGGTTCAGCCACTGCCTGCTGCTGTCGGAGGCGCAGGTCGTGGCATCGGGGTTGCTGCCCGAGGTGTTGACGGCCGAGAACCTGTCGGCGGCGTTCGGGCAGCGCATCGCGCTCGACGTTGTGGACGGGCGCTACTTCGCCCGCCGGGTGCGCACCCGAGCAGCTCACCGGAGGCAGTCATGAACGAACCGCACGTGCCGCTCACCCCTCGGCCCGCGGCGACCGTGATGCTGGTGCGTGACACCGCCGACGGCTTGCACATCTTTCTCATGCGTCGGCACTCGGCCATGGAGTTCGCGCCCGGGGTGATCGTGTTTCCCGGCGGCGGCGTCGACGACCGCGACCGCAACGCCGATATCGCCTGGGCCGGACCGTCGCCGCAGTGGTGGGCGCAGCGCTTCGGTATCGAACCCGACCTGGCCGAGGCGCTGGTCTGTGCCGCCGCGCGCGAAACCTTCGAGGAATCCGGCGTGCTGTTCGCCGGCCCCGCCGACGACCCGGACGGCATCGTCAAAGACGCGTCGGTCTACGGCGACGCCCGCAGCGCGCTCGCCGATCGGACGCTTTCCTTCGCCGACTTCCTGCGGCGGGAGAACCTGGTGTTGCGCTCGGATCTGCTGCGGCCGTGGGCGAACTGGGTCACGCCCGAGGCTGAACGCACCCGCCGCTACGACACCTACTTCTTCGTCGCCGCCCTCCCCGAGGGACAACGCGCCGACGGCGAGAACACCGAATCCGACCGGGCCGGATGGGCGCTGCCTCAGGACGCCATCGCCGACTTCGAGGCCGGCCGCAACGTACTGTTGCCGCCGACCTGGACCCAGCTCGACTCGCTGGCCGGCCGCACAGTAGCCGAGGTACTGGCCGTCGAGCGCCAGATCGTGCCGGTGCAGCCCAACCTGGAAAAGCGCGGCGACAATTGGGTTTTCGAGTTCTTCGATTCCGACCGCTATCACGCGGCGCGCAAAGCGGGCGGCTTTATGGGGTGGCCCCTTTGAACGAGTTCGTGCACGTCGTGGTCAGCGACGGCACCCAGGACGCCGGGCTGGCAATGCTGCTGCTGTCGCGCCCGCCCACCAACGCGTTGACCCGTCAGGTCTACCGGGAGATCACCGCCGCGGCCGCCGAGCTGGGCCGCCGCGACGACGTCGCGGTCGTCATCCTGTTCGGCGGCCATGAGATCTTCTCCGCCGGAGACGACATGCCCGAACTGCGGACCCTGACCCCGGCTGAGGCCGCCACCGCCGCGCGGGTGCGCCGCGAAGCCATCGACGCCGTGGCGGCGATCCCGAAACCGACCGTCGCCGCCATCACCGGATATGCGTTGGGCGCCGGGTTGACGCTGGCGCTGGCGGCCGATTGGCGGGTCAGCGGCGACAACGTGAAATTCGGCGCTACCGAAATCTTGGCGGGACTGGTGCCCGGCGGCGGAGGCATGGCCCGGCTGACCCAGGTCGCCGGCCCCAGCCGGGCCAAGGAACTGGTATTCAGCGGACGCTTCTTCGACGCCGAGGAGGCGCTGACCCTCGGCCTGATCGACGACATGGTCGCCCCCGACGACGTCTACGACGCCGCGGCGCAGTGGGCGCGGCGGTTTCTGGACGGCCCCGCGCCGGCCCTGGCCGCGGCCAAGGCCGGCATCAACGACGTCCTGGATCTGGGACCGGCCGAGCGGATCGCCGCCGAAGGGCGCCGCTACGTCGAAGTCTTCGCCGCTGGTCACGGTGGTGGCCAGCAGGGCGGCGGCGACGGCGGTTAGGCTGCCCTGCATGACGACGAGTTCGACCGACGCCGCTCCCAACCCGCACGCGACCGCCGAGCAGGTCGAAGCCGCCCGCCAGGACAGCAAGCTGGCCCAGGTGCTCTACCACGACTGGGAAGCCGAAAATTACGACGAGAAGTGGTCCATCTCCTATGACCAGCGCTGCGTCGACTACGCCCGCGGGCGCTTCGACGCGATCGTGCCCGACGAGGTCATCCGGGAACTTCCCTACGACCGCGCCCTGGAATTGGGCTGCGGCACCGGGTTCTTCTTGCTCAACTTGATCCAGGCCGGGGTCGCTCGCCGCGGTTCGGTCACCGACCTGTCGCCCGGCATGGTGAAGGTCGCCACCCGCAACGGGCAGTCGCTGGGGCTGGACATCGACGGCCGAGTGGCCGACGCCGAAGGAATCCCTTACGAGGACAACACTTTCGACCTGGTGGTCGGCCACGCCGTGCTGCACCACATCCCCGACGTGGAGTTGTCCCTGCGTGAGGTGATCCGGGTGCTCAAGCCGGGCGGTCGATTCGTCTTCGCCGGTGAACCGACCAACGTGGGCAACGAATACGCCCGCACGTTGTCCACGCTGACCTGGCGCGTCGCCACCAATGTGACCAAATTGCCCGGTCTGGGCGGCTGGCGGCGCCCGCAGGAGGAACTCGACGAATCCTCGCGCGCCGCGGCGCTGGAAGCCGTCGTCGACCTGCACACCTTCAGCCCGCAGGACCTGGAGCGGATGGCCACCAACGCCGGCGCGGTCCAGGTCGAGACGGCCAGCGAAGAGTTCACCGCCGCGATGTTCGGTTGGCCGGTGCGCACCTTCGAAGCCTCGGTGCCGCCGGGGCGACTGGGTTGGGGCTGGGCGAAGTTCGCATTCAACGGCTGGAAGGCGCTGAGCTGGGTGGACGCCAACATCTGGCGGCACGTCGCACCCAAGGGCTGGTTCTACAACGTGATGGTGACCGGGGTCAAACCCTCCTGAGCGTCAGCTTCACCGTCGACGACGTCACCTACCTGCGCTCGGAGTCGGGCGCCGAGGCCCTACACCAGGTTGCGGCTCTCGAGCTGACCGACGCCACCCGCATCGGCGACACCGCGGCCGTGCGGGCCCGCTTCGGTGACCGCGCGCCGATTCTGGTGGAGACGACGCTGCTGCGCCGGCGCGCCGCGGTCAAACTCGGCGGGCTCGGCGACGTCTCGGGCTGGTTGTTCACCGACGAGGCGGTGCAGCAGGCCACGGTGGCCGAAGTGGCCCACCACCGGGCCGCCCGGTTGGCCGGTCGGGTCGTCCATGACGCCACTTGTTCCATCGGCACCGAACTGGCCGCCTTGCGCGGCCCGGCGGCCCAAGCCGTGGGAAGCGACCTCGACCCGGTGCGGCTGGCGATGGCCCGCCACAACCTGGGTGGCGGCGTCGTCCTGTGCCGCGCCGACGCCTTGCACCCGGTGACCCGCGAGGCGGTCGTCGTCGTCGACCCGGCGCGGCGCAGCCAGGGGCGCCGCCATTTCCGCCCGGCCGATTACCAGCCCGCGCTCGGCCCGTTGCTGGACACCTACCGAGGGCGTGATCTAGCCGTAAAGTGTTCTCCCGGAATCGATTTTGCTCAAGTCGGCGAACTCGGTTTCGAAGGGGAGATCGAGGTGACGTCCTACCGCGGGTCGGTGCGCGAAGCGTGCCTGTGGACCGGCGGCCTGGCCGAGCCGGGGGTGCGGCGGCGCGCCAGCATCCTCGACCGCCAAGAGCAGATCACCGACCGCGAGCCCGACGACTGCCCGGTCCGCCCCGCCGGGCGTTGGATCGTCGACCCCGACGGTGCCGTGGTGCGGGCCGGTCTGGTGCGCCATTACGCCGCCCGGCACGGGGTGTGGCAGCTCGATCCCGACATCGCCTACCTGTCCGGTGACCGCTTGCCGCCTGGGGAGCGGGGCTTCGAGGTGCTCGACCAACTCGCGTTCGACGAGCGCCGGCTGCGTCAGACGCTGACGGCCATGGACTGCGGGACGCTGGAGATCTTGGTCCGCGGGGTCGGGGTTGACCCGGACGCGCTGCGCCGGCGGCTGCGGCTGCGCGGCAGCCGAGCCCTGTCGGTGGTGATCGCGCGCATCGGCTCCGGTACCGCCGGTACCGCGAAGGCGTACGTTTGCTCGGCCACTTGGTAACGCTTGGGTACGCTGACGGCGATTACCTTATGTGGCGCTACAGCCCTTGTCGTCTGCGAGGACAGTTCGAACAATGCGTTATCTCATAGCGGCCGCCGCGCTGACGGTCGCGGTCGTGACCGGTTGGCCCGCGGCGGCCGCGCCGCCGTCGTGCGCCAGCCTGGGCGGTTCGGTGGACGCCGGTCAGATGTGCCATCTGCACGCCACGGCGCCGACCTACACCCTGGACATGAATTTCCCGGTCGACTACCCCGACCAGCAGGCGCTCACCGACTACATCACGCAAAACCGCGACGGGTTCATCAACGTGGCGCAGGGGTCCGGGCGCCGCGACCAGCCCTATCAGCTGGAGGCCACCACCGAGCAACGCAGCGCCGGCCAGCCGCCGCACAACACCCGCAGCGTCGTGCTCAAGATGTTCCAGGACCTGGGCGGCGCGCACCCGTCCACCTGGTACAAGGCCTTCAACTACAACCTCGGCACCAAGCAGCCCATCACCTTCGACACGCTGTTCGCGCCGGGGACCAACGCGCTGGACGCCATCTTCCCGGTGGTGCAGCGCGACCTGGAACGCCAGACCGGATTCGGCGCGGCGATCCTGCCGTCGTCGGGCCTCGACTCGACGCATTACCAGAACTTCGCCATCACCGACGACGAGCTGATCTTCTACTTCGCTCAGGGCGAGCTGCTGCCGTCGTTCGCCGGCGCCACCCAGGCGCAGGTGCCGCGCAGCGCCATCCCGCCGCTGGCGATCTAGCCGCTAAGCCGGGGCGAAGCTGTACACCTGGCCGTCGCTGGTGGCGGTCACCACCCGGCGGTCGGTGCCGACCGAGACCCCGACGGGATATCCGGTGGCCGCGGGCAACGGGTAGCTGTTCAGGGTCTGACCGTTGGCCGGGTTGAACGCCAGCAGCGACATGCCCGCACCGCCGTCTCGGGCGGGGCCCCCGACCACGCTGTAGCCGACGCCGCCACCGGCCAGGCTCGACGTCGTCAGCGGTGTGACATCCTCGCGGCGCCAGGCTTGGTCGGCGTGATCACCGGCGTCCCGGAACGCCGCCAGCCGGGTGTCGGGGCCGCCACCGGCTACGACCAGGCCCTGCGGCGTGACCGCCGGCGGGGTCTGGGCGAAAAAGCCCAACGGGACCGACCACTTCACTTTCCCGTCGGCCGCCCGCAGCGCCCATAACCGCTGGTCGCGACCGCTGACGTAGATCGTCTGCCCGTCGGCGGACAGCACCGGGCTGGCGATGACGCCCGCGCTGACGGCGTCGCTGGTCCACTCCCGCGACAGCAGAGGGTCCTGGCCGGGGTGGTATTTCAGCCCGACCAGTGTCGCGCCAGGCGCGGTCGGCTGCCAGACGCTGAGCACCACCGTCTGGCTGGCCGGCGAATACGCCGGGGCCGCCGCGACGGGGCAGCCGGGCCGGGCCGGCGCGCAGTCGGGCAAACCGCGAGAGGGGTCGCCGGGGTCGACGCCGTCCACCAGGTCCAGCGGACTGCCGACCACCTCGCCGCGGTGCGCGTCGAACGCGAGGACCTGTCCGAGGTGGGTGGTGATCAGCAACGTGCCGTCACCGAGAAACCGCGGGGTCAACGGCATGCCGATCACCGGCGCGCGCCAGCGGGTCCATTGGGTGACCGGGAAGGCGATCATCGCCCCCGGCTCACCGACGTAGAGGTTGTCGAAGCGGTCGAACAGCGCTCCGGCGAAGCCGCCGCCCTGCGCCAGCCGCAGACACCAACGCTGTCGGCCGCTGTTGTCGTTCTCCCACTCCATCAGCGAACAACCGGCGGGGGTTTGCGCGTTGATGGCCAGATAGCCCCGCGGGGTCAGCGCCGGCGCGGCCGCCAAACTGCCCTTGACCGAGCGGGTCCACGCCAGTGTCAGCTTGGTAGCGCCGTCAGTGGGGGTGTAGCTGCTGTTGGCGGCGTCGCCATATGGGGCCGACCAGCCCGTCGCGGGCGCCGCCTGCACCCACGAGTCGGTATTGCCGCACCCGCCGAGGGCAATCGTGAGCGCAGCGGCGACCACGGCCACCAGGAGACGTCGGGCAAGCACCTCGGTTTCCCAAATCCTTCCGCGGGCGTTCACCCCTGGGCAGCGATCGAGTACAGGTGAGGGTAACCCGCGGCGCCTTCTCGGCAGCCGATTGCCCGGCTGCTGCGCCCGCGATTCCGCCGCGCTTCGGCATGCGGTTAGGCTTTTCGGCCATGACGAGCATGTGGGGTGCACCGCTGCATCGCCGTTGGCGTGGCTCGCGGCTGCGGGACCCGCGCCAAGCCCAATTCCTCACCCTGGCATCCCTGAAATGGGTGTTGCGCAACCGTGCGTACACCCCGTGGTACCTGGTCCGCTACTGGCGGCTGCTGAAGTTCAAGCTGGCCAACCCGCACATCATCACCCGCGGCATGGTGTTCCTCGGCAAAGATGTGGAGATTCACGCCACGCCGGAACTGGCGCAGCTCGAGATCGGTCGCTGGGTGCACATCGGGGACAAGAACACCATCCGGGCCCACGAAGGCTCGCTGCGGTTCGGCGACAAGGTGGTGCTCGGGCGCGACAACGTCATCAACTGCTACCTGGACATTGAGCTCGGCGAGTCGGTGCTGATGGCCGACTGGTGCTACATCTGCGACTTCGACCATCGGATGGACGACATCACGCTGCCGATCAAAGACCAGGGCATCATCAAGAGTCCGGTGCGAATCGGCCCGGACACGTGGGTCGGCGTGAAAGTGACCGTGCTGCGCGGGACCTCGATCGGTCGCGGTTGTGTGCTCGGATCGCACGCGGTGGTGCGCGGCGTCGTGCCGGACTTCTCGATCGCGGTCGGCGCACCGGCCAAGGTGGTCAAGAACCGGCAGCTGTCCTGGGAGACGTCGGCGGCTCAGCGCGCGGAACTGGCTGCGGCCCTAGCCGATATCGAGCGCAAGAAGGCAGCGCACTAGCCGCTAGCTCGGTTCGGGATGGTCGTCGACCTTGAAGTCGAAGTTGACGTCGCCCGCGTCGACGGCGGTGACCGTCACGTTGACCCCGTACTTCTGGGTGCCGTCGGTCAGCTGGCAGCGCAGCGTCGCGCCCTGAAGCCCCTTGAGGTTGTCCGGGCAGGTCACCGCGTCAGGGCGCTGGCCCACCTGCTGGTAGAGCTTGTCGCTGATGATGCGAGCCACCTGGTCTTTGTCGACGGTCTCCACCATGTCGAATTTGACGTCTTTGCCGTCGACGCTGGTGACCGTGACGTTGACGTTGTAGGTGGCCTCCTTGACCTTCATCTCGCAGTTGAGCTGCGCGCCGACCTTGGCCGGCAGGTCACCGGGGCAGTTCACCGACTCCGGCTTATTGCCGGCAGCGTCGGTCATCTTGGCCGTGATCTGGCCGGCCACATCGTTTTTGCTGACCGCGTGCGCGGAGGACTTGCCGATCGAGAACGAGCAGGCGCCGACGCCGGCCACCAGGCCCGCGGCCGCACTTGCCACCATTAACGTTCGTCCGATCGAGCTAGCCATTTCGCCTCCCTGGCGTTAACCAACTGTGAGTCGGCTGATGATTGCATGCCAAGGCGCTTCGTGAATAGTGAATCGGCCGAAATGTTTGCTGGATGGCGCGGTCAGCGGAACGGTTGGCCAGCACGGGTGGGTCAGCCGATGCTGCTGTACCGACGTAGCGCTTCGGCGCGCTCGGCGCGGTGATCGACGATGGGTTCCGGATAACCTTGTGGTCGTTGGCCTTTCAGCAAGTGAGGGTCCTCGACGTCGCTTAGTTCGGTGACCCAGCGGCGAATGTAATCCCCGGACGGGTCGAACTTCTCTGCCTGCTTCGCCGGATTGAACACCCGGAAGTACGGGGCGGCATCAGTACCCGATCCCGCGCACCATTGCCAGCCATGCTGGTTGTTGGCCATATCGCCGTCGACAAGTTGCTCTAAAAACCATTCGGCGCCCCACTGCCACGGCAGGTGCAGGTCTTTGACCAAAAACGACGCGACGACCATCCGCACCCGGTTGTGCATGAACCCGATCTCACGCAATTGCCGCATCCCGGCGTCGACCAACGGAAATCCGGTTTGCCCGGCCTTCCAGGCTTCGAAACGACGCTTCGCCTCGGCGCCGGTATCCATTTCGATGAAGTCGAAGTCGCTGTTCCAGTTGCGCCATACGCTGGCCGGCCAGTGGTACAGCACGGCGGCATAAAAGTCGCGAAACGCCAACTCGCGCAGATAATTTCCAGCACTGCTGCGCTGCATGTCCAGGTTATCGACCATCGTCCGAGGATGGATGGTGCCGAACTTCAGATGCGCCGACATGCGACTGGTGCCGTGCCGATCCGGCCGGTTGCGGTCCTCGGCATAGCGGTTGAGCCCGTCGTCCAGGAACGCCGTCCACTGTGAGAGGGCCGCCGCCTCTCCGGCGGCCAAGTCAAGGGGGACACCCGGATCCGGCATGTCACAAGGTTCGACGCGGACTTCCCTGGGGTCAATCCAGCTGGCTGAAGCCGCACTGGTGTGCGCCGGCGGTCGCCAGCCGGTGTCGCGCCAGCTGTGGAAGAACGACGTGAATACCTTGTACGGCGTGCCATCGCTCTTGGTCACCCGACCGGGTGACACCAGATAGGGCGATCCCGTCGCCACCAGCGGCACCGAGCCCAGGGCCTGCCGTACCCGGTCGTCGCGTCGACGCCCGAACGGCGCAAAGTCCTCGGAGATGTGCACCGACGTCGCGCCGATGGCGTTGACCAGTTCAGGGATTCGCTGTTGGGGCAATCCGCGTGTGACCAGGAGCCGGCCGTTGAGGTCTTCGTTGAGTCGGCGCAGTGAATCGCCCAGAAACTGCAGCCGCCGCGGTCCGGAGGATGCTTCCAAGCGCGGGTCCAGGACGAAACAGGCGAGGACTTGTTCGCTTTCGGCGGCGGCGGCCAGGGCCGGCTGGTCGTGTAGTCGTAGGTCGCGGCGAAACCATAACAGTGCGGGCAAGATCCGGCCTTAACGGTTGAGCAGCCAGATGTGGGTGGACAGCACAGTGGCGAACCCACACCACAACGGATAGGGGAGCAGCGCCCGCCCGGCTCGCGGGTCGGCCTCGGCCGCCCTCCGGGCCAGATCGGCACTGCTGGCCGTGAGCGCGGCGGCCCCAAGTACTGAGGCGCCGAGTTTGTGCTGGCGAAAGAACAGCCAACTCCACCCGGCGTTGAGGATCAGGTTGGCGGCCAGCGCCGCGGTGTACGCACGCGACTTGTCCGGCTGTGCCGCCGTATTGAAGCGGTCGATGGCTACTGCCGAAGTGCCCGCTATGTCGGTATAAACCGTCGTCCACACCAGTGGAAAGACCACGCCGGGGGGCTGGTATGGCGGTTTGCGGATGCGTGCATACCACGCTGGGGTGCGTGCTGGGCTGGCGATGCTGCCGATACCGGCCGCCGCGGCGACGGCCAAACTGGTGGCGGCCAGAATCGACTTGTTCATGTTGTCTCCGTTCCGGTCTGGACTGCGGTGGACTGCAGAGCAGGGGCGGCGGGCCACCAGATGCGGTCGCCGATCAGGGCGAACAGCGCCGGTATCACGAGGGTGCGCACAACGAAGGTGTCGAGCAAAACACCGAGGCCGACGATGATGCCGAGTTGGGTCATCACAATCAGGGGTAACACCCCAAGTACCCAGAAGACCGCAGCTAAAACGACCCCAGCGCTGGTGATGACGCCGCCGGTGACCGACACCGCACGGATCATGCCGCTGCGAGCGCCCTGCTGCGCCGACTCCTCGCGGGCGCGGGTGACCAAGAAGATGGTGTAGTCCACGCCGAGGGCGGCCAGGAACAAGAACGCGAACAACGGCGTGCTGTTGTCCAACGCGGGAAATCCGAACGCGTGCAAGCTGACCCACGCGCCCAGTCCCAACGCGGCCAAGGCGCCCAGGATGGTGGCGAGTAACAGCAGCGGTGGTGCCAGCGCGGAGCGCAGCAGGACATACAACACCGCCAGGATGACGGCCAGGATCACCGGAATCAACAGGTGCCGGTCATGCGCGGCGGCGTCGCGCACGTCGAGCGCCTGCGCATCGGCACCGCCCACCATCGCATTGGCGCTGGCCGTATTGACCGAATGGCGCAGCGCGACAATCGTTTTGAAGGCCTGCTCGGACGACGGTGCAGCGTCGATTACCACCGACCACTTGGTCAGACCGGTCGCTGACTTACCTGCCTCGGTGACCGCGACGACGCCGGGCGTGGCGCTGATTGCCGCTGGCATCCCTGCCGATGCCGGGGCCACGACGACCGTCGGATTGACCGTGCCGGCCGGGAAGTGCTGGGAGACCACATCGTAACCGGCGACCGAATCGGCTTTGACTCGGAACTGCTCGGTCTGGGACAACCCGATGCGCGTGCCCAAGAGCCCACCGGCCAACGCCACCAGCACCGCGACGGTGACCGTCGCCACCAGCGCCGGGCGACGAGCGACCGATTGCGCCACTGCATGCCAGAACCCGTCGTCGTCGTTCGGGCTGTTTAGGTCAGAGCGGGGGACGAACGGCCAGAACAGTCTTCGGCCGAACACCGCCAGCAGCGGCGGCAGTACCACCAGCACTGAACCGGCCGCGACCAGGAGTCCGCACGCCGCCAGCGCACCCAGGCTGCGGGTACTCGGCGTCGAGGCGAAGAGCAGGGTCAGCAGTGCCAGTACCACTGTCGCGTTGCTGGCTACGATCGCCGGCCCGGCCATCCGCACCGCGCGACGCAGCGCGGCGCGGTGGTCGTCGTGGTGGCGAAGTTCTTGCCGGTAACGCGAAATCAGTAGCAGGGCGTAGTTGGTGCCGGCGCCGAACACCAGGACGCTGGTGATGCCGGCGGTGGACCCGTCGAAGCTCAAGCCTGTCGCTCCTGCTACGGCGGTTCCCACCGCCGTAGCAACCCGATCGGCGAACGCGATCACCAGCAGCGGCACCAGCCACAGCACCGGTGAGCGATAGGTGACGATCAGCAGCAACGCCACCACCGAGGCGGTCACCACCAGCAAGGTGATGTTGGCGTTGGTGAACGCGTTGGCGATGTCGGCCCCGAACGCCGGTCCGCCGGTGACGTGTGCCTTAAGCGCGGCGGGTAGGTCATGGTGAGCGGCGGTGCGCAGGTGGTGGACGGCGTCGCTGAGCGGCAGGCCGGACAAGTCAGCGCCGACCGGCACCAACCCGATGGCCGCTTTGCCGTCGGTGGAGGGCATCGCCGGTCCCGCTGGTGGCTCGCCGACCGCGGCCACGGCGTGCATCCGATTGCGGGTCTGATCGGCAGCGCCGATGTCGGCGGGAGTCAGTGCCGCCCCGTCGACTCGGGTGACCACCACGATGACCGGCGCCTGATTCCCACCGGGGAACTGCCGCGACAACTCGTCGACCTTCGCGGACTCCGCGGCGGTGGGGACCGATTGCGGGGCCTGGCCGGCTGCGGTATTAGCGCCGGTCAGCGCCGTGAAGGCCGACGCGAGCACCACGACGCCAACCGCGATGAGCCAGGACCGTCGGCCGGTTACCCCGGCGGCGAGACGCTCCCACAGCACCACGCTAGTCTTTCAGTTAGTTAAGTATTAATCAATTGAACGAAGTCCGAAGGACTGGATGATCGAAAAGCGGGCAGTATGGAGTTTGTGGACGAGCGACCTGCCGAGCACGGGCGGATGACGACGCGCAAGCGCCGTCACATCGACGTGTGCCTTGCCGAGCAGGTCAACTATGTCGGGCTCAGCACGGGACTGGACCGCTATGCATTGCCCTACAACGCGTTGACGCAGACCAACCTCGACGACATCGACTTGTCCACCTCCTTCCTGGGTGGCCGATTACAGGTGCCGCTGCTCATCGGTGCGATGACCGGCGGAGCGGAATTGTCGGGCACCATCAACCGCAACCTGGCCGCGGCCGCCCAACAGCTGGGTCTCGGGATGATGCTCGGCTCCCAGCGCATCATGTTGGACAGCGCATTGGGTGAGCAAGCCGCCGCCAGTTTCACCGTCCGCGAGGTTGCGCCGGACGTGTTGCTGTTCGGCAACATCGGCCTGTCCCAAGTGACGAAGGCCGCAGTCGACGACGTGGCCAAGGCGTTGGACCGAATCGGCGCCGATGTTCTTGCAGTGCATACTAATCCGCTGCAAGAAGCGATGCAGCACGACGGTGACACCGACTTCTCCGGGTCGATCGACCGGCTGCGCGAGGTGGCCGACGCGTTGGATTACCCGATCCTGCTGAAGGAGGTTGGGCACGGCATCGGGGCCGCGGCAGTCGCCGCCCTGACCGCCCACGGCGCCGAATTACCCGTTGCCGCAATCGACGTCGCAGGTGCGGGTGGCACCTCATGGTCACGTGTCGAACAGTTCGTCCGGTACGGGGAGCTGCGTTACCCCGACCTGGCCGACTGGGGTATTCCCACGGCGCAGGCCATCACCGAGGTGCGTGCGGCGCTGCCCGAGCTGCCGTTGGTTGCCTCTGGCGGAATTCGTACCGGGATGGACGCTGCCAAGGCGCTGGCCCTGGGTGCTGATGTCGTGGCGGTGGCCCGACCGCTGCTGGCGGCGGCGATCGAATCCGTTGGGGCAGTGCTGGACTGGCTTGAGCCGTTCGTCGAGGAACTGCGGGTGTGTCTGCATGGCTGCGGCGCCACGGATCTGCGCGCGTTACGCGACGTCCAGCTCATCCGCGTCTAGGTGGTCACGACGTGGCTGTGATACTTGCTTATGGTTCGCCCGCGCTCGGGCATCTGCTTCCCCTTGCGGCGTTGCTGCGTGAGCTCGCCCAGCGCGGCCACGAGGTGCACTTTCGCACCATGTCGGACGGGGTCGCGGCAATGCGCTCGGCCGGTCTGCATGCCGAGCCGGTGGACCCGCGGATCGAAGCTATCTTCGGAAACGACTGGACAGCGCGAAACGCGCTGGGAGTGTTGAAATTATCGATCGACGTGCTGTGCCGGCGAGCGGCGCTGGAAGTGGACGACCTGCGGCGGGCGATGGCCGCGGTCACCCCCGATGTGGTCATCGTGGACGCGAACTGCTGGGGCGCCATGTCGGTGGCCGATGCGGAAGGTGTGCCGTGGTTGGTGTTTTCGCCGTTTACGCCCTACCTGCGTTCCCGGGGAGTTCCGCCGTTCGGGCCGGGGCTGCGGCCGCTGCCCGGTGTCGTCGGTGATATCCGGGACGCGTCGATGCGGCCGTTCGTGTGGCATCTGTTCGACCGGCCGGTGTTGCCACGCGTCAACGCGATCCGGGGTGAGCTGGGGGTGTCGCCGGTGGCATCGGTGGATGAGTTCATGCGGCGCGCCCCGCTGCTGCTGGCGGCCGGCGGTGAGCCGTTCGAGTACCCGCACCCCGGCTGGGGAGATCTGGTGCACCACATCGGCGCATGCGTATTCGAGCCCGCACCGGTCAGCACGCCGGATTGGGTGACGGCCATCGATCGTCCCGTGGTGCTGGTCAACACCTCGTCCATCCGCCAGTTCGATGCGGCGCTGGGGCACACCGCATTGGTGGCGCTGGCCGATGAACCCGTTCACGTGGTGGCGACCTTTCCGGCCGGGGTGCCGAATGGCTTGCCCAAGACACCGAACGCGACGGTGCGCCAATTCGCCCCACATGCTTCGATACTCGAGCGCGCCGCGTGCGCCATCACGCATGGCGGGATGGGAACCACCCTCAAAGCCCTAGATCGCGGCGTACCCGTCTGCGTCGTACCGTTCGCGCGCGACCAGGCCGAAGTGGCCCGACGCGTGCAGGTGGCGAGGTGCGGCACCCGGCTGGCGCCCAAGCGACTGACCGCCCAACGGCTTCGCGCCCGGGTGCGCCAAGCGGTCACCATGAAAGACGGTGCCCGGAAAGTGGCCGCAGGTCTGGCCGCAACCGGTGGGGTGGCACGCGGAGCGGATCTGATCGAGCAGCGATTGCTCGGCTGTGCAGCCCAGCCGCAGGTGCGGTAGGCCGGGATCAGCGGCTGGCGCGGCGCCGGCCCGAGGCCGGGTCCCGCTGTGCGGCTGGCGGTTTGGCTTGTTCGGCGGCGAGTTTGGCTTCAAATGTCGCCATCGCGCTGATCATGGCGGCGAAAACGCGGTGCGCGGCAACCAGGTCGCGGTCGGGCAGGTCGGCCATGGCCGAGCGGACTTCGGTGCCCAGCGGCGTGAAGAAGGCCCGCGCCAACGCCATGCCGGGTTGCTCGTAGCGCAGCAACGACTTCCGTCGATCCACGGGATCGGGCTCGCGCCGGATGTGGCCGGCTTCGATCATTCGATCCACCAGGTAGGTGATGGCCGCGGGGGAGACGTCCATCCGCTGGCGCAACTGCGCCATGGTCAACGGCTGTCCGGCCGTTTCGGCGACCATGATGTGCAGTAACGCGTGGAAGTCGCTGCCGGTCACGTCGTGGCGGCGCGCGAAATGCCGACCGATTCGGTCAGATTGCGCGGTAAGAGCTCGCAGGTCGGCCGACATCAGCTGTTCGAGTTCGGCGCGGTCCAGTCGCCGATCTGCTGTGCCTTTGCTCACTTACCCGCATTCCTTTGTAGCGATACGCCGAACAGCGTAGCGGCCACCGCAAGTTCGGGCGAAGCGAACCGACCAGGCGTTGCTGTCTTGAGACTACGCTGATGACTTTTGCGGGTCGTGTCCCCAGTTCATCAGCGAGTAGCGCCAAGCGCTGTCGGCGATGTCGCCGTTGGGACGCTGCGCCAGGTGCCGCTTGGCATAGCCGACGACCTTGCGCATGTTGGCGTAGTCGTCGGAGGTCAAGTCGGCTCGCTTGGCGTGCAGGATGTCGACGATGCGGCGCCCGCTGGCGTGACCCGTCGACTCGTTGCCGCCCTGCTTTTGTCCGACGCTTTTGGACTCGTCGGTGTCGAGCCATTTCTCCAGCTCGCGCGCGGTCATGTTGACCACCTCGCGGAATTCTTTCCAAGTACTCTCGTCGTCGTCAGCCATGGGAAGTCCTCGCGGTCACTCAGTCGGTGGGGCGCAGCGCGCTCGGCTTGTGCACCGCGTCCTTGCCCGACTTGTCGCTGCGGACTTTGTACTGCGGTTCGTCTTTGGAAGCCTTGACCTTGCGTCCGGCGGCCTCGGTCTCCGAGGTGATCTTGCCCTCGACCTTGCCCTTGACCGTGTTGCCGTGGCTCTGCCACTCGACCTCGTCGCCCTTGTGGAATTCCTTGTCGGACATGTTCACTCCTTTGTTGTGTCCTCGGGTGTGGCGGTGTGCGCCGCGTGGCGTGAGGTACGCCGACGTTGCTTCATCTCGGCTTCGAAAACGTGGCGGCGTCCGTCGGTGAGTTGGGTACGCACCTGCCGTTCGATCTCCCGGAAACACCGGTAGTAGCCGTCGTCATACTCTTCGACGACCTGAAAGGTCCACCGCCCCGGCAGGACGTTGCGGCCGATCAGTTCCCGGCAGATGACCTCGGCCAGTTCGTTGTGTCCACCCTCGGCGAGCGTGCTGACCGCCTCGTCGAGTTGCAGATCAGCCCGACCCATCAGCTGGTGGAACGCGTACAAATGGCCGCGGGCACGCTCAACGGTCTCCAGGGCCTCGGACACCTTGCCCGCCGCCTGCACCGCGGTGTCGTCGGCGCCCGCCGGACGCCGCGCTAGGGACTGGTCCCTGTCACCAAGGTTGTCACCCCGCTCAACGCTCACTGTGGTCGGGTTCCCCGCCACGGGCCGTCGAACCCTGCACACCACCTATTTGTTCAGTTTCTTAATGTTTATGGGCACACCGTCGACGTTTTGCGCCTCCGGTCCCCGGGTACATGCGTCGCTGTGACGGTGAAAGAGGCGTCCCGGCGCGTGGTGCGTGGCGAGCAGAAGCTGTTGCGCCTGCAACGGCGGTTGTGGCTGGCGCAACTGGCCCTGTATCCGACCGCGGTGCTGGGTGCCGTCGGTGCGCTGGTGGTGGCGTGGCGGTTGTGGCAACGCAAGTCCGCCGCGCGGCATCTCCAGGCGACCCAGCCCTATGCGGCGGCACCGAGCGCTTCGCCCGCGGCCGATCAGGTGGCGGAGCGCACCACGTAGCGACGCTCCGCGTACGCAATGTCGTCGCGCCACAACCGGGTCGCGGCGTAGCGCATCAACGGTGAGATAGCCGGTGCGACTCGCAAGGCCTTCTTGAAGCCCGGGCGGTCCGAATGCGCGATCACGGCTTCCAACACCGCGGTGCGTGGCCGCCCGTCGGGCCCCAAACCCATTGGGGTCGCGTGGGTTTCTACGACGCTGCCGCTTCCCTCACCTTCCACGATGCGCATAACGATGGTGCGTGCGGTCGGACAGGTGAACTCGGCGATCACTGGCACACCGACCCGGCCGAGTCGGAAGGTCACCGCGACCAAAAATTGGTCGGACTCTTCGGTCGGCGTGGTGAGCACGTCGAGTCTGGTGAACGAATAGGGATGGAACCAGGCCCCATGCCAGGGATCGAGCCGGTTGGCGATGATGTCCGACGGTTCACACACGCCGACCAACCGGGTGACGGCGGCGACCGTGTCGCCGTTAGGCCGCATCGGGATCACCGGCTCGGCCAACGGCTCCTCGCCGCCCACCCGGTCCAGCCGCACCCACACCAGAGTGCCGTCGTCGTAACTGGGCAGCGGTTTCCAGCCGAACTCACGCGTCGTTCCGTCGAGCGCGAGCCCGTGCCACCGGCACACCAGCGCGCCGCACTCGATGACACCGGTGGCCAGATCCGCGCCCAGATGCGGGCAACTGCGCGGACCGACGCGTAGCCGGCGCTCTTGATCGCGCCACGCGACGATTTCCGCGCCGGCCACACGGGTCCCGAACGGCCGGTTGCAGCGCACCTCCCGACTCGCGGCGAAGGCATACCAGTTCCCGGTGGGCCGGCGCTGCGCCCGTTCCAGCGCGGCGTTGATGATGGCGGGTTGTGCTTCCCGGTACGTCGGGCGCTGCTCGGCCCAGGCGATGTGCGGAAGAGACTGAATGGGCCAGTCTTTGGGCCAATTAGTGGGCCGTAACTGGCGCAGCTGGTCGCGGATACTCATCAGGCAGTGGTTCTTTCACGATTGGCGAGCCAGCGCAGCGGTCGCGACCGGCCCCGCGTCGGTACGGTGTGCAGCGGATGCCCGGCCAGGCCCCACCGAGTCAGCAGGCGGTTGGCCGCCGCCCAGCCGGTGGTGGCGGCACGTTCCATGAGCGCGACGGGCAGGTCGATGCGGATGGCGTCCCCGGCCAGCACCAGACCCGCGTGTGGCGTGGCCAATGCGGGCCGGTCGAAGTAGGTTCCGGGCGCAAACAACGGGCAATCGCGGCGCTCCAAGACACGTTCACAAATAATCTGTGCGGCAATGGTTTCCGGGTAGATCCTATGCAACTGCCCTAGGGCGGCGGCACTGGATGGCGCCGACTGAAGCGCGTAGGAGTGCAACTCGACCACCGAGCCGCCGTGGGCGCGGGCCCAGCCGGCCGCTTCGTGCTCGTAGCGGTCGAGCACGCTGATGTTGTCCAGGGGTTCATGTCCGGAGGTGCCGAGGAATGGTGGCCGCCCAGGCGCGACGGGTCGGTCGAGCCACAACCGGTGCACGGCGAACGGTGGCGCGGTGCGCATCCGGGCGATTTGGGCCCGCCACTGATCACCGGCCAGGTCGGCCGACGCCGCGACGATTTGTTGCAGGCCGCCCACATCGGTGGCCAGCACCACCGCGTCGGCTTCGCTCTGCTCGCCGGAATCGGTGTGCACGCTGAAGGTTTCAGAGTCCGAGTCGATGCGCAGTACTTCGACCCCCAACTGGAACCGCGCGCCGCGCTGCTCGAGGTAGCGTTGCAGCGGCCGCCACAACGCAGTGTCGTAATTGGCGTTCGGAACATCGAAGATGAGGCCCTCACTGGAGCCCAGGAAGTAGATGTGGAACATGGTGGCCAACTCGGCGGCGGACAACTGCGTTGGGTCGGCGAAGAAGCTGCGGGAGAACACCTCGAAGGCGAGATGGCGTGCTGCTTCGGGGAACCGGATGTTCTTGAGAAACGTCTCGGCGTCCACGTGATCGAGGCGCAAATAGGTGTCCGGCACCGACACCGCCGCCAACGGGGCGGCCGCGCGCGCGTCGATATGGGTGAAGTCGCGCAACCGAAACGTGGGGCTGCGCGCGGCGAACGCCACCGCGTTCCACGGTGGTGTCTGGGGCAAGCCCCGGAAGGTGTCGCGCCGGCCGGCGCCGTCGATGAGTGGGTAGTCGTCGACCGGTGTCAGCGCACGCAGTTGCGGGTCGAACCGCCGAAGCAGGGTACGCAGGTTGTAGTACTGCCGGAAGAAAGCGTGGAAGCCGCGATTCATCGCGAGGTCCACACCGTCGTGTCGCTCGGTCCAACCGCCTACTCGCCCGCCCAGGTAGGGCTCGCGTTCCAGGACCTCGACGGCCACGCCGCGTTCGGCCAGCCCGGTGGCGGCGGTCAAGCCGGCGATGCCGCCGCCGATGACGATGGCCCGCGGACGCTTAGACAGTGCCTCGGCGTTCGGCAATCCGTCTGGCGCAGCGATCGTTTCACGACGGCGGTCGGTCATTGTGGCGCGTCCGCGAGGAAGGTGTGCACGATGTTGGCTTCCCAGCCGGGCACGGTTTCGCTGTGCACACCGGTGAACCCGGCGTCGGTGAGGCGTTGCCGGAACGCAGCCGCGCCATCGAAAGCCAGCACGCTGCGCCACAAGTAGCGGTAGAGCCCGGCGTCGCGGGTGCGCCACCAGCCCGCGGGGATGATGATGCCCCAGCACACGGCGTGCCAAATCCGGGTCGCCACAGCCGAATCGCGTACCGAGTACTCGTGCACGGCCAATGTGCCACCGGGTCGGAGCAGGTTGCGGAACTCCCGCAACTGGGCGTCCGGGTCGGCCAGATTGCGCACCAGGTAGGCGGCCAGGATGGCATCGAACGGTCCGGTGATGCCGTGCTCGGCCAGATCTTCGATGGGGGTGTGAACGAACCGAACGGAGGGGGGCCAGTCTTTGGCTTGCGCTGCCTCCAGCATTCCTCGCGAGGCGTCGACCGCGACGATCTGCGCCTCGGGGGCGACGGCGAGCAGTGCGGCAGTCGATGCACCGGTGCCGCACCCGGCATCCAACAGCCGTAACCCCTTGCCGCGATCAGGGATTCGCATACGCCGGGCGGACAAGTGCAAGGCGCTGTGATAGCCGGGATTGGCGCCTACCAGCTGGTCGTAGGCGGGGGCCCCAGCGTCGAAGGCGCTGAACAGGTCGCCCGCGCCCGCTTCACCGACGCGCACGTTGCCGTTCCCAGAGCAGCAGGACCGCGGTCACCAAAGCGAAGCCGAACAGGAAGTCTTCGA
>NZ_LZLE01000312.1 GCF_001673155.1 Mycobacterium sp. 1423905.2
CTGCTGGCCGGTGTCCAGCGCAAGCCGTGGGCGATTTGGCTCAACCTGGGGGCGCAGCTGTTGGTGCTGGCGGGCTTCGCGGTCTACCCCGGCGTCGGATTCATCGGCATCCTGTTCACCGCGTTGTGGGGCCTCATCGCCTATTTCCGCGCCGAGGTTCGGCGCCGGCAGGACCGCGGCCTGCCGCCCGGGGGCTGACGGCAAAACCGCGTTTTGGGCATCGACCGGTCGGCACTCTATGTTGGGCAGCGTGACCGAGCGGACTCTCGTATTGATCAAGCCCGCCAGCACCAACAGCTGCGCCCCCAGGTTGAGCCAAATCGCCCACGGCTTGCGCTGGACACCGGCCAGCAGCACCAGCACGACGGCCAGGCCGATCAGGTAACCCAGCGACGGCCCGCTCAGTCCGCCGCCCACCGCGCCGACCACAGGTATGGCCAGCAGCACCACGATCGCTTCCAGGATCAGCGTGGCGGCCATCACCGCACCGAAGCTTCTCCACGGGTCGGGCGGCCCGTGGTCGGCGAGGCCGGGCTGAGAGTCGTCGGTCATTGCGGGTCCCGACCGAACAGGCTGCGGGCGGCACCGGCGGTGACAACCGAGCCGGTGATGACTATCCCGGTACCCGACATCGCCTCCCCTTCGGCGGCCGTGGCGTCGTCGACCAGCGCGGTCGCAACGTCGATCGCATCCCGCAAATTCTCGGCGGTGACCACTCGGTCCGGCCCGAACCGTTGTTGCGCGACCAGCGCCAGCGACTCGACGTCCAGCGCCCGCGGTGACCCGTTGTTGGTCACGACGATCGAGTCGAAAACCGGCTCGAGCGCAGCGAGGATGCCGTCTACGTCCTTGTCGGCCAGCACGCTGAGGATCCCCACCAAGTACCGGAAGTCGAATTCGTCGGTCAGCGACTGCGCCAGCGCGGCCGCACCGGCCGGGTTGTGCGCGGCGTCGATGAAGACCGTCGGCGCGCTGCGCATTCGTTCCAATCGCCCTGGGCTGGCCACGGCGGCGAATCCGGCGCGCACCGCATCAACGTCGAGTTGCCGATGAGCGCCGGCGCCGAAGAATGCTTCGACGGCCGCGAGCGCCACAACCGCGTTGTGCGCCTGGTGTTCTCCATGCAGGGGCAGGTAGATGTCGGAGTACACCCCGCCCAGACCCTGAAGCTGCAACACCTGGCCGCCGATGGCGACTTGACGTCCGAGCACGGCGAATTCGGAATCTTCCCGGGCGACCGCGGCATCCGCGCGTACCGATTGGGCCAGCAGAACCTCCATGGCCTCCGGCACCTGCCGGGCGATGACCGCGACGGTGTCCGGGGCGCCTTCGGTGGCCCGGTGGATGATGCCCGCTTTCTCGCCGGCGATTCCGGCGATGTCAGCGCCGAGGTATTCGACATGGTCGACGCTGACCGGTGTGATGACCGCGACCGGCGCGTTGACCACGTTGGTGGCGTCCCAGCGCCCGCCCATGCCGACCTCCACAATGGCGACGTCGACGGGGGCGTCGGCGAAGGCGGCGAACGCCATCGCGGTCAACACCTCGAACTTGCTCATCGCCGGCCCACCGGCGGCCTGCGACTGTTCGTCGACCATCTGCACGAAGGGTTCGATCTCGCGGTAGGTCGCGACGTATTGCCCTGGGCTGATCGGCTTTCCGTCGATCGAGATGCGCTCCACCGCCGACTGCAGGTGCGGGCTGGTGGTGCGCCCGGTGCGTTGGTGAATCGTCGTGATCAACGCGTCGACCATCCGCGCGACGGAGGTCTTGCCGTTGGTTCCGGCGATGTGAATCGATGGGTAGTTCAGTTGCGGAGATCCAAGTAGGTCCAGCAGCGCGCTGATCCGCGTCAGGCTCGGCTCGATCTTGGTCTCCGGCCAGCGCTGATCCAGCAAGTGCTCCACTTGTAGCAGCGCGGCGATCTCGTCGGGTGTCGGGGCCACCTCGATCGCCGGTTGCTCATCGGCCCAGTCCGACGGCTCGAATGTCATTGCAGCGCGGCCAGTCTGGCGGTGATTCGCTCGTTTTCCTCCTGGGCGAGTCGCTGCCGGTCGCGGATCTTGCCGACCACGGCCTCGGGGGCTTTGGCCAGGAAGTCGGCGTTGGCCAATTTGGCGGCCGTCGACGCGAGTTCTTTTTGGGCGGTGGCCAGATCTTTCTCCAGCCGGCGCCGTTCGGCGGCCACGTCGATGGTGCCTGAGGTGTCGAGTTCCACGACGACCGTCGCGCGGCTGAGCCGGACTTCGATGGACGCCGAGGGCTGGAAGTCCGCACCGGCGGCGGTCAGCCAGGCCAGCGAGGTCACCGCGGGCACCTGGGTGTGCAGGTCCGCGTCGTCGATGCCGGCCAGCCGCGCCGGCACCTTCTGCCGGTCGGCCAGGCCCTGGTCGCTGCGGAAGCGACGCACCTCGGTGACCAGTTTCTGCATGTCGCTGACCCGTTGCGCGGCAGTTTTATCCAGCTCGATGCCGGATGGCTGCGGCCAGTCGGCAATGACGACGGACTCGTGCCCGGTCAGCGCTTGCCACAGTGCCTCGGTCAGGAACGGGATCACCGGATGCAGCAGCCGCAACAGCGTGTCCAGACCCGCGGCGAGCACGGCGGTGGTGTGGGCTACTCCGTTGGCCAGTTGAGTTTTGGCCAGTTCGACATACCAGTCGCAGAATTCGTCCCACGCAAAGTGGTAGAGCGCTTCACAGGCCCGGCTAAATTCGTATCCGTCGAAAGCCGAATCCACTTCCGCGCGAACCTCTTCCAGCCGGCCCAGGATCCAGCGGTCGGCGTCGGTCAACTCCGCCAACGGCGGCAGCGGCGCCGGGCGCGCGCCGTTCATCAGCGCGTATCGCGTGGCGTTGAACAGCTTGGTGCCGAAGTTGCGCGACGCCCGGACATGATCCTCACCGACGGCGAGGTCACTGCCGGGGCTGGCGCCGCGGGCCAAGGTGAACCGCAGCGCGTCGGCGCCGAACTTGTCCATCCAGTCCAAGGGGTCGACGACGTTGCCCTTGGACTTACTCATCTTCCGGCCGGACTCGTCGCGGATGAGGCCGTGCAGGAACACGTCGGTGAACGGCACCTGCGGACCGCGGCGCCCGCCGAGGGTGATGGCATCGTCGCCGCCGACGAAGGTGCCGAACATCATCATCCGCGCCACCCAGAAAAACAGGATGTCGTAGCCGGTCACCAAAACACTTGTCGGATAGAACTTCTCCAGCTCGACCGTCTGCTCCGGCCAGCCCAACGTCGAAAACGGCCACAGCGCAGAGGAAAACCAGGTGTCCAGTACATCGGGGTCCTGTTCCCACCCGGGCGGCGGTGTCTCGTCCGGACCCACACAGACCTGTTCCCCGTTCGGGCCGTACCAGATCGGGATGCGGTGCCCCCACCACAGTTGACGAGAGATACACCAGTCGTGCATGTCGTCGACCCAGCCGAACCAGCGCGGCTCCAGGCTGGCTGGGTGAATGACGGTGTCGCCGTTGCGGACCGCGTCACCGGCAGCCTTGGCCAGCGACTCCACCCGCACCCACCACTGCAGCGACAGACGCGGCTCGATCGGCTCGCCGCTGCGTTCGGAGTGTCCGACACTGTGCAGGTAGGGACGCTTCTCCTCCACGACGCGGCCTTGCGCCGCCAACGCCTCCCGCACCGCGACCCGGGCCTCGAATCGATCCATGCCGTCGAATTGGGTTCCGGTGTCCACGATCCGGCCCTTGGTATCCAAAATCGACGGCATCGACAGCTGGTGGCGCATGCCGATCTCGAAGTCGTTGGGGTCGTGAGCGGGAGTGACTTTGACTGCGCCGGTACCGAATTCGGGATCGACGTGTTCGTCGGCCACGATGATCAATTGCCGGTCCACGAACGGGTGCGGCAAGGTGGTGCCCACCAGATGGCGGTAGCGCTCGTCGTCGGGATGCACGGCGATTGCGGTGTCACCCAGCATCGTCTCGACTCGCGTCGTGGCGACCACGATGTGCGGTTCGGAATCGTCTAGCGAGCCGTACCGGAACGACACCAGCTCGCCCTCGACGTCGAGATAGTTGACCTCGAGGTCCGAGATCGCCGTCTCCAGCACCGGTGACCAGTTGACCAGCCGCTCGGCGCGGTAGATCAGTCCGGCGTCGTAGAGCCTTTTGAAGATGGTTCGCACCGCCCGCGACAGGCCTTGGTCCATGGTGAAGCGGTCGCGGCTCCAGTCCACGCCGTCGCCGAGCCGGCGCATCTGGCCCCCGATGGCGCCGCCGGACTCGCGTTTCCAGTCCCAGACTTTGTCGACGAACAGCTCGCGGCCGAAGTCCTCTTTGGTCTTGCCGTCCACCGCCAGCTGTTTTTCCACCACACTTTGGGTGGCGATGCCGGCGTGGTCCATGCCGGGTTGCCACAGCACCTCATAGCCCTGCATGCGTTTGCGGCGGGTCAACGCGTCCATCATCGTGTGCTCCAGCGCGTGCCCCATATGAAGGCTTCCGGTCACGTTGGGTGGGGGCAGCACGATGCAGTAGGCCGGCTTGCCGCTGTTCGGGTCCGCGGTGAAGTAGCCGGCGTCCAGCCACTTCTGGTAGATCGCGTCCTCCATCGCAGCCGGATCCCATGACTTGGGCAGCTGGTCGTCGGCGGGGTGGGGGGTTGCGGTCACCGGTCAATTCCTAGAATTGACCGGTGACCGCGTGACATCGCCTAAACCCGCAGGTGAAGCCGGCACCTGCGGGGTGGTCAGGGAATGGTGAGGACTTGACCGGGGTAGATCAGGTCGGGATTGGGGATGCCGCTGGCGTCGGCGATCACCTGGTATTTGCTCCCGTCGCCGTAGAAGCGTTCCGCGATGGCCCACAGGGTGTCGCCGGATTCGACGGTGTAGGTCTGCGCGGGCGCGGCGTCGGGAGCCGGCTCGGGCGCCGGGGGCATCTGCTCATCGGCGCCACCGACCGGCCCGGACGCCGGCGCCGGCGCAGCTTCAGCCACGGGCTCGTCGGTGGCGGTCGCCACCTCGGGTGCCGGCGGCTCGGCCGCCGACGATTCGGGAGCGGCGGGTGGCGGTGGTACCTCACCCTCGGTATGTGATGCCCATGCCGCGGTGCCGTCCGCGGCGTACAGCACCAGGTTGCCGTCGTCTTGCAGGACCAGTCGGACGTTCTTCTTGCCTTTGGTGTCGCTGTGCCAGACCGGCTTGTCGGGCGTGTAGAGGACGAAGTTGCCGTCTCGCTGCACTTCGGCGCGGACCACATCCTGACCGTTGGTGGCCGTAGCCCAGCGCGGTTCGCCCCGGGCGGCCAAGACGAGATTGCCGTCGTCCTGAAGGGTCAGCGAAAAGGCTCCGTTGTTGGAGACCAGCGATTCCCCCCGCGAGAGCTGCTGTCCTTCGGTGAGCGTGTCTGCCATGCGCTGTCCTCTCGATGATGGGTGCGGCGTCGGCTCAGTTGAGCCGCTCGGTCTGCAGGGATACCCCCGCAGCGGGTAACCGCTCCAGCAGTGCGTCACCCATCGCCGCGGCGGGCGTCAGGACACCGCGCAACTCGGACAGCTTGTCACCGTCGAAAGCCAGCGCCAGCGCGCATTCCCCCAGCAGCAAAGCCGTCGCCTTGTAGCCCGGGTCACCGCGTTGGGACATGCGCGTCACATACCGGGCACCCGTCGTGGTGATGGTGTAGGTCTCGATGCGGTAGTGGCCGCGCTCTCGGGTCGCCTCGCTCGGCCCACTGCCGGGCTTGGGCACGACGCGATCGACCAGCCGCCGCGGCAACAACCGGAAGTAGCGGCTGCCCAGCGCCACCATGGCGTTGCTCACCCCGTTGAAGACGGCCGACGCGACGGGCGCCAGCACCGGCGAGGAGCCCAGGCTCAGGTACTCGCTGTAGCGGAATTGCCGGCCGTAGGCCCAGTCCATCAGTGCGTTGCTGCGCCGCACGATGCGGGTATTCGCCGGGGCCATGCCGAAGCCGGCCGTCCACACGCCCGCGAGTTCGGGCGCGAGTTGACCGCCGCGACGCCACTGCAGGTCCCGCTGGGGGCCGAGGTCAGGTTCGGCAGCGCGGTCGGTGCTCAAGGTGTAGGGGTCGAGGAGTTGGCGACGCGCCTCGGAGTCACGGGAGGCGGTGTCGAGGACTTCCAGTAAGGACGACAGCGTTCCGCCGGAAATCCCGCCGGCCAGGGAACGCACGACGAAGTTCGTGTCTTTGAGTTGGCCGGCGTCATCATCTCGTGCCGCGCGGTACAGCGCGTACACGCTCAGGTCCGACGGGACGGAGTCGAACCCGCAGCTGTGCACGATGCGCGCGCCGATGTCAGCGGCCTGCTTGTGGAATTGGTCGATGCTGTCGCGCACGAACAGGGGCTCACCGGTGAGGTCGGCGTAGTCGGTCCCGGCGGCGGCGCACGCCTCGACCAGGGGCAGCCCGTAGCGGGTGTAGGGACCGACCGTCGTGACGACGACGTGGGCGCGGGCGGCCATCGCGTGCAGCGTGGATGGTGATTCCGCGTCGGCTTCCACCACCGACCAGGACTGCGCGGATTCTGGCAGGGTCTTGCGCACGGCGAGCAGGCGCTCGCTCGACCTGCCGGCAAGTGCGACCCGGGCGTCTGCGGCCGCCCTCGCCAAGTATTCGGCGGTGAGTTTGCCGACGAAGCCGGTGGCGCCGTAGAGGACGACATCGAATTCCCGGTCGGATTCACGCGGCGTTGCGGTCACGCGCCCGACGCTACCCCACCGAGCTGACGCGCCGCCCGAGCCGGACAGCGGGCTTGAAATGACCTTAAATGCGTTGAATGACCTGCGAATGACCAAGTGCCGGGCCCGAAGGCCCGGCACTTGTCGTAAGTGGCTGCTTGTCAGCCGCGTCGGCCGCACACCGGCCAGGCGCCAATGCCTTGCGAGTGCAACACGTTCTCGGCCACCCGGATCTGCTCCTCCCGGCTAGCGCCAGCCGCCGAGCCGGAGCCGCCGTTGGCATGCCAGGTGCTCGAGGTGAACTGCAAGCCACCGGAGAAGCCGTTACCGGTGCTGATGCCCCAGTTGCCACCAGACTCGCACTGAGCGATGGCGTCCCAGTTGACGCTGTAGGCCTTGACCGGCTTCGGCGCCGGGGGCGCCTCGGGCGGTGGCGGCTGGTTGGGGTCGAAGGCGGCCGGTTCCGGCGCGGGAGCCGGTGGCACGTCCTCGGGCGCATCCGCTGCCGGAGGCGGCGGCACGTTCGGGTCGAATCCGACCAGTTCCGGCGCGTCGGCGGGCGGCGCGTCGGCGGGCGGCGCGTCGGGTGCCGGCACCATGTTCGGGTCAAATCCCACTGGGTCCGGGCCGGGCGCAGCGTTCGGATCCGCTGGATCCGCGCTGGCGATACCGGACGGCAGAGTCACGAGCGTCCCTGTGATCGCGGCGACAACAAGCGTCTTACGGACGTTCTTCAACCTTTGTTCCTTTCGCGGTGCGCGCGCGCCGAAGCCACCCACGCATGTGGGTAGGAATGCATCTGCTTTTGAAGAGGTGCTGCTTCAGGACGTGCCGTCTCGGTTCGGCACGACAGCGGAGGGCTACAACTGCCTGGCGCGGCTCAGGGCCACCGCCTGCGGGGCGGCTAATCGAGCGTGCCGTCCCACTCCGCTCGCACGCGGGTCCGTGGATTCACTTTTTCGGTTATTTCTTGCTAGCCCCTGCGGGCTCAAAAAGGACCGTACGATAACGATTTGGATCCGTCATCTTCGCCGAGCGCCGATATCGGATCGGTAACGCGCGCATCACAACCCGGGTTTGCAATGGTCGCTGCAGGTCAGCTGTGAGTTTGCGGAGGGCGACTCAAGAAGTACTTTACGGTCTAATCGTGAGCCGAATCACGGCCATTTTGTGAGCTGGCACACGAGATTTCCCCGTGTGAACACAGATTAAGCGGGGAAGCTGACGCAACGGCGAGCGGTGATGCACGTCATAGGCGCATACCCGAGCGATGAGCGTCACACCGGTGCAAGCCGAGATTTCAACTGCCACACGAATTTCGGGCGATAAGCCGACGGTGCTGCTCGATGGTTACTGATGGCGTCAGATCGGCCGACTGGTGCGGCTGAGACGTACCGCTCTCCTGACACGGCGGTTCGCTGGCCGCAAACTCGCTGCGCTGCATCGCATGTCGATGCGGCAATTCATGCTGCGCCGTCTGGTCCTTGCTGTAGCAATAGGAACCGAGCGAAACGAAATCCGCTGGGCAATAACGTGTTCAATTAACAATTCCGAATACTTCGCATACGCCAATTGACGAACGTTCAATAGCAAGGCAATGCGACTGACCCGGTTGGCCTAGCGTCGCGGCGGCGCCGCCGTACGGAAATCGTCCGGCGAGTTGATGTTGGCCAGCGGGCCGGAGTCGGACACCACGATCTGCTGCACGTCCGAGGCTTCGATCAGCGCGCGCATTGAGCGCTCTCCCCCGTTGACCAGTGCGGCCACTCGCTCGGCGAGGTCGACCCGGTACACCCCGGCCAGATAGTGACTGCGGCCGTCCCAGGGCAACACCACTTCTGCGTTGGTCCGATCCGCCAGCGCAGCCAGCTCATCGATCAAATCGCTTGTCAGATAAGGCATGTCGACGGCGCAGACGAAGGCGTAGCGGGCGCCTGCCGCTGCGGCCGCGCGCAGGCCGCGGCCCGTCGCGGGCAACGGCCCCAGACCGCGCAATTCGTCGCGCAATACCGACACCTGCAATTTCGGCAGGGCTTGACCGGGGGCGGCGACCACGAAGACCGGCTCACAGCGCTGGCCGACCACACCGACCACATGCTCGACCAGCGTGGTGGTGCCTCCAGGCACGGGCAGGGTCGCCTTGTCGCGTCGCATGCGCCGCGATTCTCCGCCAGCCAGGACGACCCCGGCGAGTGATACTGCGTCGGGCACGGATTCAGCCACCTTTACTCGACGGTCCAGGTGTCGCGACCGCGCAGCAGGGCCTGCAGCGCGCCGGCATCGGACGGCTTGGCCTCCTGCGCCGCGGCGACCTGAGACCGGGCCGCGTCGTCGTATGTCGGCCGGTTGACGTGCCGGAAGATGCCCAGCACGGTGTGCTCCAAGTTCTGATCCGAAAGCCGCGATAGCGCAAAGGCATAGGCGGTGTCGTCGGCGTGCGCGTCGTGCACGACGATCTCTTCGGCCGCCACGTCGGCGGTCTTGGCGACGTCCAGACCGAAGCCGGACTTCACCACGCAGTATTCGTCGTTGGCGCCGAAGACTATTGGTTCGCCGTGGCGCACCCTGATCACTCGCTCCTCGGCGCCTTCCTTGCGCAGCGCATCGAACGAGCCGTCGTTGAAGATCGGGCAGTCCTGCAGGATTTCGACCAAGGCCGCGCCGCGGTGTTCGGCGGCCGCGCGCAGCACCTCGGTCAAGCCGGCGCGGTCGGAGTCCAGCGCGCGCCCGATGAAGGTCGCCTCGGCGCCCAACGCCAGGGAGACCGGATTGAACGGCTGGTCCAGTGACCCCATCGGGGTCGACTTGGTCACCTTGCCGACCTCAGACGTCGGCGAGTACTGGCCCTTGGTCAGACCGTAGATGCGGTTGTTGAACAGCAGGACGGTGATGTTGACGTTCCGGCGCATGGCGTGGATCAGGTGGTTGCCGCCGATCGACAACGCGTCGCCGTCACCGGTGACCACCCACACCGACAGGTCCTCCCGGGCCAGCGCCAGCCCCGTCGCAATCGCCGGGGCGCGGCCGTGAATCGAGTGGAAGCCATAGGTTTCCAGGTAGTAGGGGAACCGGCTGGAGCAACCGATGCCGCTGACGAAGACGATGTTCTCGCGGCGCAGCCCCAACTCCGGCAAGAAATTCCGGATGGTGTTCAGAATGACGTAGTCACCGCACCCCGGGCACCAGCGCACCTCTTGGTCGCTGGTGAAGTCTTTGCCCTTCTGCGGTTGGTCCGTCGTGGGCACTCCGTCGTGCTTGGTCGGCTTGGGTGTCACCCCGAGGTCCGTGCCCGCTAGCTTGCCGATAACGCTGGTCATGCGTCAGCTCCCGCTCCCACCGTGGCCGCCGACATGCGGGCGACCATCGTTTTGTCTTGCTCGACTTCGGCCAACGTCCCGCCGAGTGCGGCGCGAATCACGCGGCCGATCTCGTCGGCGAGAAACGCCAACCCCTGCACCTTGGTGACCGACTGGACGTCGACCAAGTACTTCCCGCGCAGCAGCAACGCCAGCTGGCCCAGGTTCATCTCCGGCGCCACCACCTGCGGGTAGCGCCGCAGCACGTCACCAAGATTGGCCGGGAAGGGGCTCAAGTAGCGCAAGTGCGCGTGCGCGACCTTGATGCCCTTGCGCCGGGCGCGCCGGCAGGCTTCGCCGATCGGGCCGTAGGAACTGCCCCAACCGATGATCAGCAGTTCCGCGTCTCGGGTGGGGTCGTCCACCTCTAGGTCGGGAACTTTGATGCCGTCGATCTTGGCCTGGCGCAACCGAACCATGAGGTCGTGGTTGACCGGCTCGTAGGAGATGGCGCCGGATCCGTTGGCCGCTTCCAATCCACCGATGCGGTGTTCCAGGCCGGGCGTGCCCGGAACGGCGAACTGGCGCGCCAATGTCGCGGGGTCACGCGCGTAAGGCTGGAACGGCTCGTCGGGCTTGGCGAAGACGTGCTTGATCGGGCTGAGCTCGCTGACGTCGGGAATCTGCCACGGCTCGGAGCCGTTGGCGATGGCGCCGTCGGACAGGATGATCACCGGTGTGTGATACGACACCGCGATGCGCACCGCCTCCAGTGCCGTCTGGAAGCAGTCGGAGGGAGAACGCGGCGCCAGCACCGCCACCGGGGACTCACCGTTGCGACCGTAGAGGGCTTGCAGCAGATCGGCCTGCTCGGTCTTGGTGGGCAGGCCGGTTGATGGTCCACCTCGCTGCACGTCGATGACGATCAGGGGCAGCTCCGTCATCACCGCCAAGCCCAGCGCCTCGGACTTGAGCGAGATGCCCGGACCCGAGGTGCTGGTGATGCCGAGCGCACCGCCGTAGGAGGCGCCGATGGCCGCGCAGATGCCGCCGATCTCGTCTTCGGCTTGGAAGGTGATGACGTTGAAGTTCTTGTGCTTGGACAGTTCGTGCAGGATGTCCGACGCGGGAGTGATCGGGTAGCTGCCGAGCACGACTTGCTTGTCGGCCACTTGACCGGCCGCGACGATGCCGTAGGCCAGGGCGGTGTTGCCCGAGATCTGCCGATATTCGCCGGCCGGCAGCGAGGCCTTGGACACCTCGTAGGTGGTGCCGAAAGCTTCGGTGGTCTCGCCGTAGTTCCATCCCGCCTTGAGCGCCAGCACGTTGGCTTCGGCCACGTCGGGCTTGCGGGCGAACTTCTCGCGGATGAATTTCTCGCTGGCCTCGATCGGTCGGCCGTACATCCAGGACAGCAGGCCCAAGGCGAACATGTTCTTGGCCCGCTGGCCGTCCTTTTTCGTCGCACCGATCGATTCCACCGCGCCCAGGGTCAGGGCGGTCATCGGCACGGCGTGGACGACGTACTCCTCCAACTCGTCGGATTCGAGCGGGTTGGTGATGTAACCGACTTTGGTCAGGTTCCGTTTGGTGAATTCGTCGGAGTTCGCGATGACCATTCCGCCGCGCGGCAGGTCTCCGACGTTGGCTTTCAACGCCGCGGGGTTCATGGCGACCAAGACGTCCGGTCGGTCACCAGCGGTCAGGATGTCGTAATCCGCGATTTGAATCTGAAAAGACGAGACGCCGGGCAAGGTGCCTGCGGGAGCGCGGATTTCGGCCGGATAATTCGGCTGGGTGGCCAGGTCGTTTCCGAATAACGCGGCCTCGGAGGTGAACCGGTCACCGGTCAGCTGCATGCCGTCGCCGGAGTCCCCCGCGAAACGGATGACCACATTTTCCAGACGCTGACGAGGGGACCCGGCAGCTCCATTGTGAGACTCTGCCCCGGCCCCGTTGCCGTTCGGATCCACGTCTCCGCCCTCCACTGATAACCGGACAGGCACTCCGTGCGACTTCAGGTTACGCGCCGTCGGAGTGACTTCCCCAAACGCTCACGATGTGTGTCACTGCCGGTATCAATTATGGCATTACTTTAAGGAAGAGATCGTCGCGTCCGGGCCGGAACGCTCCCGCAGGTCGTAGGAGAAAGGCCATGTCAGCGAGGTGCCAGGGGCGAGAACAGCGACAAACTGTGTTCTTGGTCACGCGGTCGGCCCAGAGAGTGGTTCGACACACCGATGGTTGCGCGCCTTCAGCTAGAACACGTTCTAATTCGGCCCCCCGACGGGGCCGAGATCGACGCTGTGACGTTGGTCAGGCGGTCTTGTCGCGGCGCTCGGAACGCGACGGCTTGCGCGGGACGATCGTGGGCAGCACGTTGTCTTCGACGGTCTCCTTGGTGACCACGACCTTGGCGACGTCGTCGCGGCTGGGGATGTCGTACATCACCGGCAGCAGCACCTCTTCCATGATCGCGCGCAAGCCCCGGGCGCCGGTGCCCCGGTGAATCGCCTGATCGGCGATGGCCTCCAGCGCGTCGTCGGTGAATTCCAGTTCGACGCCGTCCATCTCGAACAGGCGAACGTACTGCTTCACCAGAGCGTTCTTCGGCTCGGACAGGATCTTGACCAAGGATTCCTTGTCCAAGTTGGTGACCGAGGCGACCACCGGCAGGCGGCCGATGAACTCCGGGATCAAGCCGAACTTGATCAGGTCCTCGGGCATCACTTCGGCAAAGTGGTCGGTGGTGTCGATCTCGGCCTTCGAGCGAACCTCGGCGCCGAAACCCAAGCCGCGCTTGCCGACTCGCTCGTAGATGATCTTTTCCAGTCCAGCGAACGCACCGGCGACGATGAACAGCACGTTGGTGGTGTCGATCTGGATGAATTCCTGGTGGGGGTGCTTGCGGCCACCCTGCGGGGGAACCGACGCTTGGGTGCCTTCCAGGATTTTCAGCAAAGCTTGCTGCACACCTTCGCCGGAAACGTCGCGGGTGATCGACGGGTTCTCGCTCTTACGGGCGATCTTGTCGACCTCGTCGATGTAGATGATGCCGGTTTCGGCCCGCTTGACGTCGTAATCGGCGGCCTGGATCAGCTTGAGCAGAATGTTCTCGACGTCCTCGCCGACGTAGCCGGCCTCGGTCAGCGCGGTGGCGTCGGCGATGGCGAACGGCACGTTGAGCATCTTGGCCAGCGTCTGGGCCAGGTAGGTCTTGCCGCAACCGGTCGGTCCGAGCATCAAGATGTTGGACTTGGTCAGCTCGACCGGCTCCGAGCGCGAGTCGCGGCCCTTCTCGCCGGCCTGGATTCGCTTGTAGTGGTTGTAGACCGCCACGGCCAGCGTGCGCTTGGCGGTGTCTTGCCCGATGACGTAACCCTCGAGAAACTCGCGGATCTCGACCGGTTTGGGTAGCTCGTCGAGTTTTACGTCGTCGGCGTCGGCCAGTTCCTCTTCGATGATCTCGTTGCAGAGGTCGATGCACTCGTCACAGATGTAGACACCGGGGCCCGCGATGAGCTTCTTGACTTGCTTTTGGCTCTTGCCACAAAACGAGCACTTCAGCAGGTCACCGCCGTCTCCGATGCGCGCCATGATGCTTCAGGGCCTACTTCCTGTTTTCGCCGTTCGTATGGTCTGCCGCGTGTAATCCCCGACGCTACCCGCTTGCTCTGGCCCACCGCGACCGTTAGCGCGGAATAGCGTGCTTGGTATTCATGCCTCTCGTGCTCATGAACATATCCCGACGGCGCCCGTGACCCGTCGAGACGCGCAATCCGTGTCTCTGGCGTGTCGCGGTCGTTACGTCACTGACGCTCGTCTGTCCCCCAGCTAATCACCCTACAGTGACCGCATGGGGCTGCCGCTGGATTCGTTGCTGATCAGCGACGGTGGCCTGGCGACCGAATTGGAGGCGCGCGGTAACGACCTGTCCGACCCGTTGTGGTCGGCGCGGTTACTGCTCGACGCCCCGGAGGAAATCATTGCCGTGCATGCAACCTACTTTCGCGCCGGAGCACGCCTCGCGACGACCGCCAGCTACCAAGCCTCGTTCGACGGCTTCGCCGCGCGCGGTCTGGATCGTGGCGCGGCGCAGGCGCTGCTGCGACGCAGCGTGCGGTTGGCGGTCGACGCGCGGGACGCGGCCGGCCCGGACGGGCGGTGGGTCGCGGCGTCGGTGGGGCCCTTTGGTGCCGCGCTCGCCGACGGGTCCGAATACCGCGGCGGGTATGGACTTTCGGTCCAGGCTTTGGCCGAGTGGCACCGGCCGCGCCTGGAGATCCTGGCCGACGCGGGCGCCGATGTGCTGGCGTTGGAGACCATTCCGGACGTCGACGAGGCCGAAGCGCTGGTCGGCGTCGTGCATGACCTTGGCGTGCCGGCGTGGCTGAGCTACACCATCAGCGGCACCCGGACCCGCGCCGGCCAACCGTTGGCCGAGGCGTTCGCGGTGGCCGCGGGGGTGCCCGAGATCGTCGCGGTAGGGGTCAACTGCTGTGCCCCCGACGACGTGCTGCCGGCGATCGACCTGGCGCGCGCGGCGGGCAAGCCGGTCGTCGTCTATCCCAACAGCGGTGAGCGCTGGGACGGGCGGGCCTGGACCGGTTCGTCGCGATTTACCGGCGAACTCGCGCAGCACTGGGTCGCGGCCGGAGCGCAGATCGTCGGCGGGTGCTGCCGGGTCGGGCCGACCGACATCGCCGAGATCCGCGCGAAGCTGGCACCCCGTCGATCCCGCGACTAGACGGTTTGCGCCGACAGCTTCCGGTATTCCAGGACGGTGTCGATGATCCCGTAGTCCTTGGCCTCTTCGGCGGTCAGGATCTTGTCCCGGTCGGTGTCCTTGCGGATGACCGACGGGTCCTTGTTGGTGTGCCGCGCCAGGGTGGTCTCCATCAGCGTTCGCATCCGCTCGATCTCGGCGGCCTGGATCTCCAGATCGGAGAACTGTCCTTGGATGACACCGGATAACGAAGGCTGGTGGATCAGCACTCGGGCGTTGGGCAGGGCCATGCGCTTACCCGGCGTGCCGGCGGCCAGCAGCACCGCGGCTGCCGAGGCGGCCTGACCCAGGCACACCGTCTGGATGTCGGCCCGCACGTACTGCATGGTGTCGTAGATGGCCATCAACGAAGTGAAGCCGCCACCCGGTGAGTTGATGTACATGGTGATGTCGCGGTCGGGGTCCAGCGACTCGAGCACCAACAGCTGAGCCATGATGTCGTTTGCCGACGCGTCGTCGACCTGAACACCGAGGAAGATGATGCGTTCCTCGAACAGCTTGTTGTACGGGTTGGACTCTTTGACGCCGAAGCTGGAGTGCTCGATGAACGACGGCAGGATGTAGCGCGCCTGGGGCTGGATTTGAGAATGATTCACTGGGCTTCTCCGTTGCTGATGTGAGCGGCGCGGGTGATGATGTGGTCGACGAAGCCGTAGTCCAGGGCTTCCTGGGCGGTGAACCACCGGTCGCGGTCGGAATCCGCCTCGATGCGTTCGATCGGCTGGCCGGTGAACTCGGCGTTGAGCCGGAACATCTCCTTCTTGATCACGGAGAACTGTTCGGCCTGGATGGCGATGTCGGCCGCGCTGCCGGTCACGCCGCCCAGCGGCTGGTGCATCAGGATCCGGGCGTGCGGCAACGCGTAGCGCTTGCCCTTGGTGCCGGCGGCCAACAAGAACTCACCCATCGATGCGGCCATGCCCATCGCATAGGTGGCGACGTCGCACGGCGCGAGAACCATGGTGTCGTAGATGGCCATTCCGGCGCTGATCGAGCCGCCGGGCGAGTTGATGTAAAGCGAAATGTCCTTGTCCGAGTCCTCGGCGGCGAGCAGCAGGATCTGTGCGCACAGCCGATTGGCGACCTCGTCGTTGACCTCGGAGCCCAGGAAGATGATGCGCTCGGCCAGCAAGCGCTCATAGACCGAGTCCGTGAGGTTGAGACCCAACGAGTTCGAACGCATGTCAGTCACGACCGGATTACCTGCTTTCTCGAGTTCTTCTTGCACCGACCCTAACCAACCGGGCCCGCCGTTTCCCGCTCACGCACCCCTGAAACGGGCGCGTTCGCTCACAGCGTCACGACTTGGCTTCGTCGGCCTCTTTGTCGGCCTCTTCGTCGGTCACTCCGTCGGTCACCTGGTCGAGGTCGTCGGCCTCTTCGTCGGTCACCTCGTCGTCTTGGTCCGCAGCGTCGAGCCCGGTCTCGTCGTCGAGTTCGTCGGTCTCCGCCGCGCGGTTGCCGAAGAACTCACTGACGTCGATCGGATTGCCGTCGGTGTCGGTGACGGTGGCCTTCTGCACCACGGCTGCGACGGCCAGTCCTCGGCGCACGTCGGCGAACATCGCGGCGAGCTGGTTGTTTTCCTGCAGATAAGCGAACAGCTGCTGCGGCTCGATGCCGTACTGCCGGGAGGTCAGCACCAGCCGCTCGGTCAGGTCTTCCTGACTGACCTCGAGGTCGAGCTCGTCGGCGATGGCGTCGAGCAGCAGCTGACGTCTGACGTTGTTCTCCGCGGCGCTCCGCGCTTCGGCGTCGAACTCTTGGCGAGACGAGCCCTGCTGGGCGAGCACCTCAGCGAACTTGGTCTCGTCGTGGTCGAGGCCGCGCAGCGCGGCGTGCAGCGTCTCGTCGATCTGGGACCGGACGACGGCTTCGGGCAACGGCACCTCGACCTGCTCGACGAGGGCATCGAGGGTGGCGTTGCGGATCTGCTCGGCCTGCTGGGTGCGCTTGGTGGCACGCACTTGGTCGCGCAGGTTCTCCCGCAGCTCGTCGATGGTGTCGAATTCACTGGCCAGTTGCGCGAATTCGTCGTCGGGCTCGGGCAGCTCCCGTTCTTTGACCGATCGGACGGTGACGGTGACCTCCGCCTCGCGCCCGGCGTGTTCACCGGTTGCCAGCTTCGCGGTGAACACCTTGGACTCGTCGACCGACAAGCCCACCAGCGCGTCGTCCAGGCCCGCGATGAGCCGGCCGGAGCCGACCTCGTGCGAGAGGCCCTCGGCCGAAGCGGCCGGCACGTCCTCACCGTCGACCGTCGCCGACAGGTCGATGGAGACGAAGTCACCCGTCTGCACGGGCCGGTCCACTCCGGTGAGGGTGCCGAAGCGGGCGCGCAGGGACTGCAACTCGGCGTCGACGTCCTCGTCGGTGACCTCGATCGGGTCGACGGTGACGGCGAGCCCGGTCAGGTCGGGAAGCGTCAGCTTCGGCCGCACGTCGACCTCGGCGAAGAATTCCAGGTCCTGACCCAGCTCCTTCTTGGTGACCTGAATGTTCGGCCGGCCGATCGGCTGCACGTCGGACTCCGTCACCGCTTGCCCGTACCGGCTGGGCAAGGCTTCTTCGATGACCTGGTCCAGCAGCGCTTCGCGGCCGAATCGTGCCTCGAGCAGCTTGGCCGGCGCCTTGCCGGGCCGGAAGCCGGGCAGCCGGACCTGCTTGGCGAGTTCTTTGTACGCGCGCTGGAAGTCGGGTTCCAGCTCGGTGAAGGGCACCTCCACGTTGATTCGCACCCGCGTCGGGCTCAACTGTTTGACGGTGCTCTTCACGGGTGTGCTCCTCGATGTGTTCGTTGCGGTGTCCGGCGCTGAGTGGGTCGGGCTGGTCGGGGTGACAGGATTTGAACCTGCGGCCTTCCGCTCCCAAAGCGGATGCGCTACCAAGCTGCGCTACACCCCGCGCTGACCTCGCGATCCTACGGCCCGGTGACGCCCGCTCCGCAGCGACCTCGATCCTTACGGAGCGGTCACGGCGTTGCGTCGATTAGATTTGATCTACGCCACCACGTATCGTCTCGCTCGACGAATACACGCGGGCGTAGCTCAATGGTAGAGCCCTAGTCTTCCAAACTAGCTACGCGGGTTCGATTCCCGTCGCCCGCTCGAGCTCACGATTGCTCAACAGGAAAGGCGCCATGAGCGACGTCGTAATTCATGGCTCATGCGCTTCGAGCTTCGCGAGAGTGCGCGACGCGTTCGAGCGCAATTTCGAGCTGCGCAACGAGATTGGCGCAGCCGTTGCGGTCTGGGTGGACGGCGATCTCGTGGTCAATCTGTGGGGCGGCTCCGCTGACGCGGCCGGTACCCGGCCGTGGCGAGAAGACACCCTGACCACCGTGCTGTCGGGCACCAAGGGCCTCACCGCCACCTGCGTGCATCAACTGGCCGACCGCGGTGAGATCGATCTGAATGCGCCGGTATGCCGCTATTGGCCCGAGTTCGCCCAGGCCGGCAAGCAAGACATCACCGTCGGCATGGTGATGAGCCACCGCTCGGGAGTCATCGGGCCGAACAAGCGGATGACGTGGCAGCAGGTCGCCGACTGGGACTACGTCTGCGAGCAGCTCGCCATCGCCGAACCGTGGTGGGAGCCGGGTACCGCGCAGGGCTATCACATGACGACGTTCGGCTTCATCCTCGGCGAGGTGTTCCGCCGCGTCACCGGCCGGACCGTTGGGCAGTATCTGCGCACCGAGATCGCCGAGCCGATCGGCGCCGACGTCCATATCGGCCTGTCCCGACGCGACCAGCGGCGCTGCGCCGAGCGGGTGAACAAGCCACACGCGCGCGATCTGCTGGCCGAGGTGCAGGCTCCCGGTTATCCGACCAGCCTCGACGAACATCCCAAGGCGGCGCTGTCCATCTCAATGGGATTCGCCCCCGACGACGAGCTCGGTTCGCACGACTTGCAGTTGTGGCGCGAATTGGAGTTCCCAGGCACCAATGGACAGGTGTCGGCGCTGGGCTTGGCGACCTTCTACAACGCGTTGGCGCAAGAGAAGCTGCTCAGCCGCGAGCACATGGACTTGGTTCGCGTCTCGCAAGGCGGATTCGACACCGATCTGGTGCTGGGGCCCCGCGTCGCCGACCATGGCTGGGGGCTGGGCTACATGCTCAACCAACGCGGCACCAACGGACCCAACCGGCGCATCTTCGGACACGGCGGGCTAGGCGGCTCGTTCGGGTTCGTCGACCTGGAGCACCGGATCGGCTACGGGTATGTGATGAACCGCTTCGACGCGAGCAAGGCCAACGCTGATCCGCGCAGCGTCGCGCTGAGCAACGAGGTCTACGCGGTTCTCGGCGTCGAAGCCGACAGCTGACAGACGGACCCTGCCGGCAAGCGGCAGGGTCCGTTTCGCTGATGAACTCGATGACTTAGTGGTGGTCGCCACGCCAGCCGGGGCCGCCCGGGCCACCCGGTCCGCCTGGACCCCATCCCGGACCGCCGGGGCCACGCCCGAATTCCGGATGCGGGTTGGGTCCCGGTCCACGCCAGTTGTCGTGGCACCCGTGCCAATCCCAGTTGTCGCCCCAACCCGGGTCCCAGAAGTCGCCGGGGCACCACTGCGGAAACGGTCCCGGTTGGGCCTGAGCCTCGCCCGCGGCACCGAGTCCCGCCAGCCCCAGGCCGACCATCATTGCGAAAGTCGTTGCAGCCAAACGCGAAGAGATTTTCATAGGTAATAGATGTACCTGTAGAGCCTGTGCTCAAACTGAAGAAGGAGCACTTGTTCCTGTTAGTTTGCTGTCAAAACGCTGGCAGCGGGGTTGGCGGTCAGCGCTGACAGACCGGACACCAGAAAACGTTGCGGCCCTCCAGCACGTTGGTGTGGATCGTTTCGCCGCACACCCGGCAGGGCTTCCCCGCGCGCCGGTAGACGTAGGTGCGGGGCCGCCCCGGCGCGTAGGACGGCGCGCCGTGGTCATGTTCGGGACGGACGACGATGATCTTGCCGCGACGCAGGCCGACTTTCATCAGCGCCACCAGATCGGTCCATGCCGAGTCGAACTCCGCTTCGGAGATCTGTTGACCGGTCCGATACGGGTGGATGCGGTGGCGATACAACAGTTCGCTGCGGTAGACGTTGCCGACTCCCGCGATCACGGTCTGATCCATCAGAAGCGCCCCAATCGGCCTGCGCGACTTCTTGATTCGCGCCCAGGGCCAGGACGGGTCGGCATCCGAACGCAACGGGTCAGGCCCCAGCCGGGCCAGCACGGTATCGACTTGGCCCTCGTCGAGCAACTCGCACACCGTCGGGCCGCGAAGGTCGGTGCCGTAGTCGGCGCCGACCATGCGCATCCGCACCTGCCCGACCGGCTCCGGAAGGGGTTGTCCGACAACGCGTTCCCATTCGGTGAAGGCGCCGTAGAGCCCGAGGTGCACATGCACGATCGGACCGCCGGCGTAGTGATGGAACAGGTGCTTGCCCCAGGCGCTGGTGCGATTCAACACCCGGCCATCGACGACGTCGGCGTCGAATCTGCCTTGCGGACTCGACACCGCCACCGGTTTGCCGGCATACCGGCGCTGATGCAGCCGGGCCAGCCGGTGCAGCGTATGCCCTTCGGGCACGAGCTGGCTTAGCCCTGCGCGCCGGGTACCGGCGGCGCCTCGTGCGTGCGCTCGTATTCGGCGAGGATGTCGATACGCCGCTGGTGGCGTTCGACTCCCGACCATGGCGTGGTGAGGAAGGCGTCGACGATGGCCAGCGCCTCTGCCACGGTGTGCATGCGTCCGCCGATGCCGATCAACTGCGCATTGTTGTGCTGGCGTGCCAGCGAGGCGGTTTCCACGCTCCAGGCCAGCGCGCACCGCGCACCGGGCACCTTGTTGGCGGCGATCTGCTCACCGTTGCCCGAGCCGCCGAGCACGATTCCCAGACTGCCCGGGTCGGCCACCGTGCGCGTCGCCGTGGCGATGCAAAACGCCGGGTAATCGTCCTCCGCGTCGTAGCTGAACGCGCCGCAGTCGATCGGTTCGTGGCCGCCTTGCTCTAGGTGCGCGATGATCTGCTGCTTGAGTTCGAATCCGGCATGGTCAGATCCCAGGTAGACGCGCATGCCCGACATTCTGCACGATGCCGTGCGCGACACCGGCGAGCGTCGGTGCGGCTAGTCGAACTGCGGGCCCTCGGTGCGAGTCCGCTTGAGTTCGAAGAAGTGCGGGTAAGACGCGAACGTCACCGACGCGTCCCACAGCTTGCCCGCCTCTTCACCGCGTGGGATGCGGGAGAGCACCGGCCCGAAGAACGCCACACCGTTGACGTGAATGGTCGGGGTACCGACGTCGTCACCGACCGCGTCCATGCCGGCGTGGTGGCTCTTGCGTAACGCTTCGTCGTAAGCGTCGCTGGTCGCGGCGTCGGCCAACTCGGCCGGCAGCCCGGCGTCGGCCAGGGAAAGCTTGATGACCTCTTCGAGGTCTTTGTTGCCCTCGTTGTGGATTCGGGTGCCCATCGCGGTGTAGAGGGGCTCGAGCACCTTGGCGCCGTGCTGCTGCTCGGCGGCGATCGCCACCCGCACCGGACCCCAGGCCTTGGCCATGTTCTCGCGGTACTTCTCGGGCAAGTCGTCGCGGTTTTCGTTGAGCACCGCAAGGCTCATCACATGGAACTGCACGTCGATGTCGCGGACCTTCTCGACCTCGAGAATCCAGCGCGAGGTGATCCAACACCAGGGGCACAGGGGGTCGAACCAGAAACCGGCGACAGCTTTCTCGGGCATAGTGCGGTCCTCTCTAGCGAGTCAGGGATAGCCGCTCAAACACAACCGTAGCCGCGCGGCACCTGTTCCCGTGTCGACGCCGTCCTGCCCGGCGCCGTCAGTACGCCTATGTTGGAGCCCGTGGCTCTTCCCAACCTCACCCGGGATCAGGCGATCGAACGCGCCGGACTGATCACCGTGGACAACTACCAGATCAACCTCGACGTGACCGACGGCAACGGGTCCCCGGGCGAACGGACCTTCCGGTCCACCACCACGGTGGTGTTCGACGCACTGCCGGGTGCGGACACCGTCATCGACATCGCCGCGGACCGGATCCACAGCGCCACCCTGAACGGCCACGAACTCGACGTGTCCGGCTACGACGAGTCCGTCGGGATTGCGCTGCGCGGACTGGCCGAGCACAACACCGTCGTCGTCGACGCCGACTGCCGCTACTCCAACACCGGCGAGGGCCTGCACCGCTTCGTCGACCCGGTCGACGACGAGACCTACCTGTACTCGCAGTTCGAAACGGCCGACGCCAAGCGGATGTTCGCCTGCTTCGACCAGCCCGACCTCAAGGCCACCTTCGACGTGCAAGTGACGGCGCCCGCGCACTGGAAGGTGGTGTCCAACGCCGCCGCCACGTCGGTCGTCGACGGCGTGCACACCTTCGCCACCACCCCGCGCATGAGCACCTACCTGGTGGCGTTGATCGCCGGTCCGTACGAGGTGTGGGAGGACGTCTACCGCGACGAACACGGCGAGATACCGCTGGGCATCTACTGCCGGGCCTCGCTGGCCGACCACATGGACGCCGAGCGGCTGTTCACCCAGACCAAGCAGGGTTTCGGCTTCTACCACAGCAACTTCGGCATGCCGTACGCGTTCGGCAAGTACGACCAGTTGTTCGTTCCCGAATTCAACGCGGGCGCAATGGAAAACGCCGGTGCGGTGACGTTCCTCGAGGACTACGTGTTCCGCAGCAAGGTCACCCGGGCGTCCTACGAACGACGGGCCGAGACCGTGCTGCACGAGATGGCGCACATGTGGTTCGGTGACTTGGTCACCATGACGTGGTGGGACGACCTGTGGCTCAACGAATCGTTCGCCACCTTCGCATCGGTGTTGTGCCAGGCCGAGGCCACCGAATTCACCGAGGCGTGGACGACGTTCGCGACGGTGGAGAAGTCGTGGGCGTACCGCCAGGACCAGTTGCCCTCGACGCACCCAATCGCCGCTGACATTCCGGATTTAGCCGCCGTCGAGGTCAACTTCGACGGAATCACCTATGCCAAAGGCGCATCGGTGCTCAAGCAACTGGTTGCCTACGTGGGACTGGACCACTTCCTAGCCGGACTGCGCGACTACTTCCAGGCGCACGCGTTTGCCAACGCCACCTTCAGTGATCTGGTCACCGCGCTGGAGAAGGCGTCCGGGCGTGACCTGTCGGACTGGGGGCAGCAATGGCTGAAGACCACCGGGCTCAACACCTTGCGGCCGGACTTCGACGTCGACAGCGACGGGAGGTTCACCAGGTTCGCGATCACCCAGAGCGGCGCCGCCCCCGGCGCCGGTGAGACCCGGGTGCACCGGCTGGCGGTGGGCATCTACGACGACGACGGATCGGGCAAATTGGCGCGCGTGCACCGGGAGGAGCTCGACGTCGAAGGCGAGACGACGGAAGCCCCTGGGCTGGTTGGTCTTTCGCGCGGGAAGCTGATTCTGGTCAACGATGACGACCTGACGTACTGCTCGCTGCGGCTGGACGCCGAGTCGCTGCAGACCGCGTTCGACCGGATCGCCGACATCACCGAGGCTTTGCCGCGCACGTTGGTGTGGTCGGCGGCCTGGGAGATGACCCGCGAGGCCGAGTTGCGCGCCCGCGACTTCGTGGCGCTGGTGTCCCGAGGGGTGCACGCAGAAAGCGAGATCGCGGTGCTGCAGCGCTTACTGTTGCAGGCTCAGACCGCGTTGGGGTCCTATGCCGACCCGGTGTGGGCGCGCGAGCAGGGTTGGCCGGCGTTCGCCGAGCGGGTGCTGGAGCTGGCGCGTGCCGCCGAACCCGGTTCGGATCACCAATTGGCGTTCGTCAACTCGTTGTGCTCGTCGGTGTTGTCGTCGCAGCATGTCCAGACGCTCACGGCGCTGCTCGACGGCGATCCGGCCGACGTGGGGTTGGACGGCCTGGACGTCGACACCGACCTGCGGTGGCGCGTCGTCACCGCGCTGGCCGGCGCGGGGGCCATCGACGCCGACGGTCCCGAGACACCGCGCATCGACGCCGAAGCCCAACGCGACCGCACGGCTGCCGGCAAGCGGCACAGCGCGCAGGCGGCCGCGGCGCGGCCGCAATTCGCCGTCAAGGACCAGACGTTCACCACTGTGGTCGAGGACGACACGTTGGCCAATGCGCTGAGCCGGGCGATGATCGCGGGCATCGCCGCGCCCGGTCAGGGCGAGCTGCTCAAGCCGTTCACCGCGCGCTACTTCGAAGCCATTCCGGGAGTGTGGGCGCGGCGGTCCAGTGAGGTCGCGCAGACCGTGGTGATCGGCCTATACCCGCACTGGGACATCAGCGAGGAGGCCATCGCCGCCGCAGATCGGTTCCTCAGTGCCCCGGAGTCCGAAGTGCCGCCCGCGCTGCGCCGACTGGTGCTCGAGGGCCAAGCCGCCGTCAAGCGATCGTTCAAGGCCCGACAGCTCGACCGGACCGACTAGCCTCCCTACCGGCCGCGGGCGTCCGCCTAGGTCGGAGAGATGCCCGAGCTGAGCACGCGGATGGCGCTGACCAGGCCGTCGACCAGGTTGCCCTGCTCGAACGCCGAGGACGCGGCGGCCACGCCCAGGGGAGCCGCCGACTCGGCGCCGCGACCGCGCACCTGCGTGCCGTAGACCACTTCGATCGCGTGCTGGTTGGGCGACACGGCCAGCAGCACGGCGTTGTCCGGGGTCGGCACCTTGGCCAGGATTTCGCGGGCCCGCGAGGCGGTGTCGTCGCCCAGATCGCCGAGGTAGATGGCGAAACGGGTCTGCGACGTGCGCGAGCCGTATTTCAGTGCGTCGTCGATGGCGACCAGGTCTTTGATCGGGAACGGGAAGTGCACTGAGACGTCCCCGGGCTCGGTGACCCCGGACAGCCGTCCGCTGGTGGTGATCACCCACCCGCGCGGCAGCTCGGCTGGTTCTACCGTCGCCACTTCACCACGTGCCACTGGCTCCCCCTCCCACCGTGAAGCTCGATGCCCCGTGTCCGTGGCCGTGTCCGCGTGCGTGGCCGACATCCTCGTCCGTGGCGGCCCAAAGGATCGGTGGATGCGTCCACTGTTCGGACAGTTTGTACGTTGCCGGGTGGGGGCCCTTGCGCGACCAGATGAGCGCCGCGAGGACAACCACCAGCAGCAACGGAACTCCGATGAAGAAGAGGTGGATCTCCATTGTGCTCACGACGCAAACCGTATCCCACCGGGGAATCAACCGGCGCACCTAGGACATGAGAAGGACGCCGCAAGGACACCGCAAGCCCGCTCAGGCCGCGCCTTCACCGAGGTACTGCGCCCACGACGGGTCGAGTTCCTTGACCGTCGACAGCAACCGCCAGTGCTGTCCGGTGGGCGGCAGCGGGGTGCGGCGCAAGGTCCAGCCCAGTTCGGTGAGCAGCTTGTCGCCCTTGCGGTGGTTGCACGTCGAGCAGCACGCCACGCAGTTCTCCCACGAGTGGTCACCGCCGCGGCTGCGGGGTATGACGTGGTCGACGGTGTCGGCCTTGGCGCCGCAGTAGGCGCAGCAGAACCGGTCGCGATGCATCAACGCGGCCCGGGTCATCGGGACGCGGGCGCGGTAGGGCACCCGCACGTAGGAACGGAGCTGGATCACCGAGGGCACCGCGATGGAGCTGGTCGCCGAGTGGATCACCGGACCGGCAGGGTCGTCGTGCACCACGTCGGCCTTGCCGCAGATCAGCATGACGATGGCGCGGCGCATGGGCAGCGCGGTGAGCGGCTCGTAGGTGGAGTTGAGCAGCAGCACGCGGCGCCGATTCCAGATCGACGCGCCGTCGTGGCGGGTGGGTGGATGGGTGTCGACGCTGTGCAGGCATGACGCGTTTGGGGCCCCAGTTATGCCTGCCGCGGCACCGGTACTGCGGTGGCTGCGGCGTTTCTTGCCGTGCGCCATAAATCCTCCGCCGACAGTCCACCATGATTCGCCGCCAACTGCACGCCAATTCGCACGCCACGCCGTGTCGATCCGGTGAACAGCAGGCGCTCGCCGCGGGCCCGGTCGCAAATGGCCCACAATGGAGGAGATGGATCAGATGACAGAGTCTTTCTACGACGCGGTCGGCGGCGCCAAGACGTTCGACGCGATCGTTTCGCGTTTCTATCAAGAGGTCGCGCAGGACGAGATCCTGCGTCCGCTGTACCCGGAGGAGGATCTGTCGGGCGCCGAGGAGCGCCTGCGGATGTTCCTCGAGCAGTATTGGGGCGGCCCGCGGACCTATTCCGAACGGCGCGGCCACCCGCGGCTGCGGATGCGGCATGTGCCCTTCCGGATCACGCCCATAGAGCGCGACGCCTGGCTGCGCTGCATGCACACCGCGGTCGCGTCGGTCGACGCCGACACCCTGGACGACGAGCGCCGGCGGCAGCTGCTGCAGTACCTGGAGATGGCCGCGCACTCGCTCGTCAACTCGGCGTTCTGATGGCGGCCGAGACGCCGTGGTGGTCGCATGCGGTCTTCTACCAGGTGTATCCGCGCTCGTTCGCCGATAGCGACGGTGACGGTGTCGGCGACTTGGACGGCCTGGCGCAGCGGCTGGACCACCTGGTCGAGCTGGGCGTCGACGCCATCTGGATCAACCCGGTCACCGTTTCCCCGATGGCCGATCACGGGTACGACGTCGCCGACCCGCGCGATATCGACCCGCTGTTCGGCGGTATGGCCGCATTTGAGCGGCTGATCGCCGCGGCACACCAACGCGGCATCAAGGTGACCATGGACGTGGTCCCCAACCACACCAGCTCCGCGCATCCGTGGTTCCAGGCGGCCCTGGCCGCCGGACCGGGAACCGATGCGCGCGCCCGTTACTTCTTTCGCGATGGGCGCGGGCAGCGCGGGGAGTTGCCCCCGAACAACTGGAAGTCGGTGTTCGGCGGTCCGGCCTGGACCCGGGTGGTCGAGCCGGACGGCAACCCCGGCCAGTGGTATCTGCACCTGTTCGACAGCGAGCAGCCCGACCTCGACTGGGACAACTCCGAGGTCTTCGACGACTTCGAGAAGACGCTGCGGTTCTGGCTGGAACGCGGGGTGGATGGCTTCCGCATCGACGTGGCCCATGGCATGGCCAAGCCCGAGGGTCTGCCGGACGCGCCGGAATCGGACATTTCGGTGTTGCACCACAGCGACGACGACCCGCGCTTCAACCGCCCGCACGTGCACGCGATCCATCGCGACATTCGCTCGGTCATGGACGACTATCCCGAGGCGGTCTCCGTCGGGGAGGTTTGGGTTCGCGACAACGCCCAGTGGGCCGATTACGTTCGGCCGGACGAATTGCACCTCGGTTTCAACTTCCGGCTCACGCGCACCGACTTCGATGTCACCGAAATCCGCGACGCGGTGCAGAACTCGCTTGAGGCGGCTGCCTTGCAAGACGCCACGCCGACCTGGACGCTGTCCAACCACGACGTGGGCCGAGAAGTCACCCGTTACGGCGGCGGCGAGGTCGGGCTGAGCCGCGCACGGGCCATGGCGATGCTGATGCTCGCCCTGCCCGGAGCCGTGTTCCTCTACAACGGCGAAGAACTCGGGTTGCCCGATGTCGATTTGCCCGACGAAGTGCTCCAGGACCCTACCTGGGAACGCTCGGGGCACACCGATCGTGGCCGCGACCGGTGCCGGGTTCCCATTCCGTGGTCGGGCGAGACTCCCCCGTTCGGGTTCTCCACCAACGCCGAAACCTGGTTGCCGATGCCGGCGCAGTGGGCGGCGCTGACGGTGGAAAAGCAGCGCGCGGACGAGCAATCGACGTTGTCCTTCTTTCGCCGGATGGTCGAGATACGCAGTAATCGAAGCGAATTCGACGGCAGCCAGTTGGACTGGCTGGCCGCGCCCACCGATGTCCTGATCTTCCGGCGCCGCGGGGGCGGGCTGGTCTGCGTACTGAATGCCAGCCATCGCCCGGTGCCGCTGCCGCCGGGAGGGCTGATTCTGGCCAGCGCGGCGCTACGCGACGGCCAGTTGCCGCCCGACGCGGCGGCGTGGCTGGTCTAGCCGCGCGGGCATGCATCTCGCCGCGCGGTGCTCTATACGTGGTGTATGGCACCCTACGCGTGGACAGTGGTCGGAGCCGGTCCCGCCGGAATCGCGGCGGTGGGACGACTGCTCGATCACGGGATTCCGGACGAGGCGATCGCCTGGGTCGATCCGGCGTTCGCCGCCGGCGACCTCGGCCAGAAGTGGCGGCCGGTCTCCAGCAACACCATCGTCGGCACATTTCTGGAATATCTGAACGCCGCCAAAGCTTTTCGGTTCTCGGAGGCTCCGCCGATGCCGCTGCGCGAGGTCGACCCGGAGGAGACCTGCGCCCTAGCGCTGGTGGCCGAACCGTTGGTGTGGATCACCGATCATCTGCGGGAGCGGGTACCGGTCTTCCAGGCGACGGCAACCGCGCTGCGTCTGACCGGACGGCGCTGGCACATCGAGACAACGGGCCCAGAAATCGTCTCGGACAACGTCATTCTCGCCGTCGGTGCGGTTCCGAAGAAACTCGACTATCCGCTGGACGAGATTCCGGTCGACGTCGCGCTCGACTCGGAGAAGCTCGCGCAGGAGCCGTTGGAAGGCGCGACGGTCGCGGTCTTCGGGTCATCGCATTCGTCGATGATCGCGCTGCCGCACCTGCTACGCCATCCCGTCAAGAAGGTGATCAACTTCTATCGCAGTCCGCTCAAATATGCGATCTATCTTGACGATTGGATTCTCTTCGACGACACCGGACTCAAGGGACGAGCGGCGGTGTGGGCGCGTGAGAACATCGACGGGGTCTATCCGGAGAAGCTGGAACGGTATTGGGTTTGCAGTCCTGAGTTCGAAGAGAAGCTGCACACCTGCGACCGAGCGGTCTATACCGTCGGTTTCGAGCGCAGGCAGTTGCCGCAGACGCCGCAGTGGGGCCCGTTGGAGTACAACCAGCAGAACGGCATCATCGCCCCCGGCCTGTTCGGGCTGGGCATCGCGTTTCCCGAATATGCCGAAGACCCGTACGGGTACGGGCAATACCGCGTCGGGTTGAAGAAGTTCATGGACTATCTGGATTCGGTGCTGCCGCTGTGGCTCGTCTACGGGACCTGACCGGTGCCGGCCACATCGTCATAAAATCAACCTGATTCGTTTGACGAGTCGCCCCGAACTCGGGTCAGCGCAGCACCAGTGCGGGATCGCCGCGGCGGCGATACACCGACCCGAACCGGGCGTCGATTCGCAGCCATGCCGGCAAGATGCGGACCCGGATGATCTCGTCTGCGCCGTCGGGCACCTGCGGCAGGAATCCCATGGCCGTCAGCGCAAACACGCAGCGCATCGGTAGACCGACGGTGACGTCGTCCGCACTGACCTGGATGACCTCCTGGTCCAGCAGCGAGACCGGCGGGCCGTGGGCGCCGCTGTGTTGTTTGGCCAGTTGCGCACCGCTCTCGGACAGATCGAGGACGACCCGGGCCGGCACGTCGTCGAGGTGGGTGAACCCCGAGTCCGGCGGCAGCGCACCCCGCCACGCCGAATCCATCGAAAAGCCCGGGTCGACGTAGCCCGATGTGGTGTCCATGGCGGCCAATCCGCGCGCCAGCGCGTCCGCACCAACCGACATGTCGGCGGGCTGCATCGTGCCACCCACGACCCGGCTGGCCAGAACATCGAAACCCGTTGCGACCCAAGCGCTGAGCAGACCGGACGGCCGCGCTCGCAGTCGGATCACGGAGGCATCGTCGAGCCGCAAGGCACGTTCGACGAACGCCGCCAGATTCGCGCGGTGAGCCGCGGGCGCTTCGGGCCCCAGCCACAGGCCGCGATCGGGGGATTCCACTATTCCCGCAACCACCGTTGCAGGTAGTCCCGATGGTGGGGGGCCAAACGCACCAACCGCTGCTCGTCGATGTGGAAGGCGGCCAGTTGCGATTCGGCGATGACCGCCGGCTTCGAGTCGGGGTCCACGTTGACCGAGCGCACTTCGTAGCCGAGCGTGAAATCCACCGCCCGCAGCCGCTTCACCCAGATGGTGACCTGCAGCGGCGAATCCGTCAGGCGCAGTTGTCCTTTGTAGCTGACTCGCACGTCGGCGATCAGCAATCCGATGGTGGTGATGTCCGAGACGAACGCGTCCTTGAGGAAGGGGACGCGCGCCTCCTCCAGAATCGTGACCATGGTGGCGTGGTTGACGTGTTGGTACATGTCGATGTCGGACCAACGCACCGGCACTTGCGCGACGAAACCTTTGCTCACCCGGAGGATCCCCGTCCACTGGTACGCGTCATTCGGCGGATCTGCCGCGCCGCGACCGACAGGGTCGCCAGATCCATGGCACCGCTTTCCCGGATTTCGCTCAGGGTACGGCGGGCGCGGTCGACGCGGGATGCGCTGATGTGCTCCCACTCGGCGATCTTCTCTTCGCCGCTCTCATCGGGTTCACCGACGGCAAGCACGTCGAAGCACAACGACCGCAGCGACGCGTAGATGTCGTCTCGAATAGCCAACCGCGCCAACGAATGCCAGCGGTCGTTGCGGGGCAGTGCGGATACGGCGGTCAGCAGGGCGTCGGTGCCGAGCCGGTCCATCAGCGCGAAATAGGTGTCGGCGACCTCAGCGGTGTCCATCTCGGTGATGTCCGCGATGTCGATGACGTCGAGCAGGCTGTAGCGGTAGAGCCCGCTGGCCACCCGGTAGGCCAGGTCGTGGGGCGCCCCCATCGAGGTGAACTCCGCGGCTTCCTTTTCCACGATGGCCTTGTCGTCACCGCGCAACCACTCCCCCATTCGCGGTGTCAGAGCCTTGACCTTGGCGGCGAACCGGTTGATTTCGGCGCCGACGGCCAGCGGCTGTGGGCGGTAATTGAGCAGCCAGCGCCCGGCGCGGTCGATCAGCCGACGGGTGTCCAGCGTCAGCCGATCTGACAGCGCGACCGGCAGGTTCTCGGCCCGGATGCGCCGCCAGATGTGTCCGACACCGAAGATGGCGTCGGTGGCGGCGTAGGTGCGCACCGCGTCGATCGCGCTGACTCCGACGTCCTCGGTGATGCGGAACGCATAGCTGATGCCCGCGGTGTCCACCAGGTCGTTGATCAGCATGGTGGTGACGATTTCCCGGCGCAGTTGGTGGGAGCGGATCTCCGAGGTGAAGCGCTCCCGCAGCGGTGTCGGGAAGTAGCGCGGCAGCCGCGATGCGAAGACGTCCTGATCGGGCAGTTCGGTGCGCAACACATCGTCTTTGAGGGCCAGCTTGACGTGCGCCATCAACGTGGCGAGCTCGGGAGAGGTCAACCCCAGCCCGATGTCGCAGCGCCGCTCGATTTCCTTTTCTGAAGGCAGCGCTTCGAGATCACGGTTGACGCCACGCTCGGTCACCAGATAGTCGATCTGTCGGGCGTGCACGGTTAACAAGCTCGGCGCGTTGGCGCGGCTGGTACCCATCAGATCGTTCTGGTCGTCGTTGTCGGTCAGCACCAGGTGCGCCACTTCGTCGGTCATCGACTCCAGCAGCTGGCTGCGCTCCTCAGGTTTGACCTTGCCGGCGGTGACCAGCGCGTCGATGAGGATCTTGATGTTGACTTCATGGTCGGAGCAGTCGACCCCGGCCGAGTTGTCCAGCGCGTCGGTGTTGATGCGCCCGCCGGACAAGTCGAACTCGATGCGGCCCCGTGCCGTCACTCCAAGGTTGCCGCCCTCACCGATTACTTTGGCGCGCACCTGATTTCCGTTCACGCGCACCGGGTCATTGGCGCGGTCACCGACGTCGGCGTCGGACTCCGACTCGGCTTTGATGTAGGTGCCGATGCCGCCGTTGAACAGCAGGTCCACCGGCGCCAGCAGGATCGCCTTGATCAGGTTGGGCGGGGCCATCTCCGTGACGTCGCTGTCGATGCCCAGCGCGGTGCGCACCTCGGCGCTGACCGGAATGGCTTTCTGGTCGCGGCTGTACACCCCGCCGCCCTGACTGATCAGTGATTTGTCGTAGTCGTCCCAGCTGGATCGGGGCAGGTCGAACATCCGGCGACGCTCCGCCCACGACGCCGCCGGCTGCGGGTCGGGGTCGAGGAAGACGTGCCGGTGGTCGAAGGCGGCGATCAGCCTGATGTGCTTGCTCAGCAGCATTCCGTTACCGAACACGTCACCGCTCATGTCGCCGACTCCGACCACGGTGAAATCTTGGCTTTGGGTGTCGACGCCGATTTCCCGGAAGTGGCGCTTGACCGCTTCCCAGGCGCCACGGGCGGTGATGCCCATGGCCTTGTGGTCGTATCCCACCGATCCGCCGGAGGCGAACGCGTCACCGAGCCAGAACCCGTAGGACTTGGCGACGTCGTTGGCGATGTCGGAGAAGGTGGCGGTGCCCTTGTCGGCTGCCACCACCAGGTAGGCGTCGTCGCCGTCGCGGCGCACCACTTCCGGTGGCGCGCTGACGTTTCGGGTGGCGTGATCGACGTTGTCGGTGACGTCGAGCAGGCCGGAGATGAACAGCTGGTAGCAGGCGACGCCTTCGGCGCGGGTGCCGTCGCGGTCGACGGCCGCGTCGCCGGTGGGCAGCGGCGGGCGCTTGACGACGAATCCGCCTTTGGCTCCTACGGGAACAATGACTGCGTTCTTCACCGCCTGGGCCTTGACCAGACCGAGGATCTCGGTGCGGAAGTCGTCGCGGCGATCCGACCACCGCAGTCCGCCGCGGGCGACGTGGCCGAACCGCAGGTGCACCCCTTCGACGCGGGGCGAATACACGAAGATCTCGAATTTCGGTCGCGGCAATGGCAATTCGTCGACCAGTTGTGCATCGAGCTTGAGCGCCAACACATCTCGGCTGCGAGCCGAACCTGCGCGCGTCACGAAGTAATTCGTGCGCAGCGTGGCCTGCACGAGTGAGGCGAAAGCGCGCAGGATGCGGTCGGTGTCCAGACCCACGACCGCGTCGATGTCCGCGGCCACGGCGGCGGCGGCCGCTTGGGCGTCCCGGCTGGCCGGGGAACCCGACGGTCGGGGATCGAAGAGCGCTTCGAAGAGGGTGACCAGCGAGCAGGCGGTGGAGGGGTGCTCGTTGAGCACCGATTCGATGTGGGACTGGCTGTACGGAAAACTGGCCTGGCGCAGGTATTTTGCGTAGGCGCGCAGTAAGACCACCTGCTGCCAGTTCAGCCCGGCGCGCATCACCAGTTCGTTGAACCGGTCGATTTCGACGCGGCCCTGCCAGATGGCGGTGACCGCGTCGGCGAATCGTTCCGCGGTGGCTTCTCGTTCGGCAGTGGTCTTGGCCAGGGGGATGGTGGGGTGCGGTGAGATCTTGAATTGGTAGATCCACACCGGCAATCCGTCGGGCCGGGTGACGGTGAACGGTCGCTCTTCGAGCACCACGACGCCCATGCTTTGCAGCATCGGCAACAGTTGGCTCAGCGAGGCGGTACGACCACCCAGGAACCAGGTGAGTTGCGCGGCGCCTTCGTCGCCGCCGTCGGAGAACACCAGTTTGACCGAGTCGTCCTGGAGTTCTTCGATGATCTTGATGTCATTGATGGCATCGGCCGGGCTGACCACCTGCTTGTAGGCCTCGGGGAAGGCGGAGGCGTAATGCTCGGCGTCAGCGTGGGTGATCGAGGAGCTGGCCACTGCACCGATCAGGCGGTCGGCCCAGGTGCGCGCGGCTTCGCTGAGTAGCGCCTGGATGCGCAGCCGGTTGGGTTCGGACACGTCGACCGAGCCGGGCGGTGAGTCTTCGGGCAGACGCACCATGAAATGCATGAGGGCCCAGGGTGATTCACTGACCCGGGCGGTGAATTCGAGTCGGGTGCCGCCGAATTCGCGGACCAGGATGTCCTCGATCTGCAGGCGAACCGGAGTGGTGTAGCGATCGCGCGGCAGGTACACCAGGCAGGAGACGAAGAACTGCAGTCGGTCGGCGCGCAGGAACAGCAGGGCACGTCGTTGCGATGCCATGTCGACGACGGCCTTGGCCATCGTCAGTAACCGCTCGGCGCTGAGCGAGAACAGTTCGGGGCGCGGCACGGTCTGGATCACGTCGAGCAGCAGCTGGCCGGGGTGGCTCGGGTCGCTGCCAGCCAAGGTGAGGGCTTGGCGGACCCGTTGGGAGATGGTGGGGATCTCCAGCACGTCGGCGTTCATGGCCGCGACCGTGAACAGACCGACGAAGCGGTGCTCGAAGACGCCGTCGGCGACGTTTTCGCGGACGGCGATGGCATATGGGTAGGCGCCGTAGCGCAGATAGCTGCCGACCGCGGCCTGCGCCAACACCAGCAGCTTGTTCTCGTCGGTCAACCGGGGCCGGGTGCCCGATCGGGCCCGGAGGACGCCGAAGCCGGTGGATCCGTCACCGGAGACCAGGCCGTCGTGCACCCGGCATCGCTGATAGCCGAGCAGCAGGAAGTTGCCGTTGCCCAGCCAGCGCAGTAAGGCGGCGACCTCTTCGCGGTCCGGCGCGGCGTAGTGGCCGTCGGCGTTGGTGTCCACATCGGCGGCCACTTCGGCCAGAGTGGCGATCAGCGCTGTGGCGTCGGTGGCCACCCGCTCCACGTCGGCCAGGACCTTGGGCAGCAGGCGCTCCACTTCGGCCAGGGCCTTGCTGTCGACCGAGGGGGACAGTTGCACGTGGATCCAAGCTTCACCGACGAAGGGCGACGTGTCGTCGGGCTTGGGTTCGACGCTAAGCAGATTCCCGTCCGGGCTGCGGCGGACCTCGAAGACGGGCGTCATGATCGCGGTGTAGGCGACGCCGAGCCGGTGCAGCAACACCGTGACCGAATCCATCAGCATGCCGCCGTGCTCGCTGACCACCTGCAGGGCCGGCCCGAAACCGCCGGGGTCGTCGGCGGGGTAGACCGCGACCGCACTTTCACCGGCCGGTCGGTGCTGACCCAGTCGATAGTGGGCGGCCAGTAGGGCCGGTGTCACCAATGAGGCCGGTACCCCGGAGTCGGATGGCTGGTCGTTGTGCGGTCCTCGATAGCTGTCGAGGTAGGCCTTGGTGATCCAGTCCGGGATGTCGGAGTTCTCGGTAAGCGTGGTCCAGGCGGTCACATCCTGCTTGGGCCCGGGATCGATCGTCATGCCGTTCGCTCCCAACTCCCGACGGATAGTAAGCCGAACCGGTCCCGCTCCTGCGCGACCATTCCGGCCGCGTCAATGCGGAGCGGGTCCAGTTCGCCCCGCTCGGGAAGCGGGGGCAGAGCTGACATTAGTCGCGCGTCAGCCTGCGGTGTGTCACTCGATGAGGACGGGCGGCTTCGATACCGAGCCGTTGCACTTTGTTCTCCTCGTAGGCGCCGAAGTTGCCTTCGAACCAGAACCACTTGGCTTCGTTGTCCACGTCGCCTTCCCACGCCAGGATGTGCGTGCAGGTGCGGTCGAGGAACCAGCGGTCGTGCGAGATCACTACCGCGCAGCCGGGGAACTTCTCCAAGGCGTTCTCCAACGAACTCAACGTTTCGACGTCGAGGTCGTTGGTCGGCTCGTCGAGCAGGATCAGGTTGCCGCCCTCTTTGAGCGTGAGCGCCAGGTTGAGCCGGTTGCGCTCGCCGCCGGACAGCACACCCGCCGGTTTCTGCTGGTCAGGACCCTTGAACCCGAACGCCGAGACATAGGCTCGGGACGGGATCTCGTTCTGGCCCACCTCGATGTAGTCCAGCCCGTCGGACACCACTTCCCACACCGTCTTCTTGGGGTCGATGCCTGAGCGGCTCTGGTCTACATAGCTGAGCTTGACGGTTTCGCCGACCTTGACCGTGCCGCTGTCCGGTTGCTCGAGGCCGACGATGGTCTTGAAAAGCGTGGTCTTGCCCACGCCGTTAGGGCCGATCACGCCGACGATGCCGTTGCGTGGCAGCGTGAAGGACAGGTCCTTGATCAGCGTGCGCCCGTCGTACCCCTTGTCGAGGTGTTCCACCTCGACGACCACGCTGCCGAGTCGCGGCCCCGTCGGGATCTGGATCTCTTCGAAGTCGAGCTTGCGCGTCTTCTCCGCCTCGGCGGCCATCTCCTCGTAGCGCTGCAGGCGGGCCTTGCTTTTGGCCTGCCGCGCCTTGGCGCCGGAACGCACCCAGGCCAGCTCCTCGGTCAGCCGTTTCTGCAGCTTGGCGTCCTTGCGGCCCTGAACAGCGATCCGCTCGGCCTTCTTCTCCAAGTAGGTCGAGTAGTTGCCCTCATACGGGTACGCCCGGCCCCGGTCGAGCTCGAGGATCCACTCGGCGACGTTGTCCAGGAAGTACCGGTCGTGGGTGACCGCCAAGATCGCGCCGGGGTAACTGGCGAGGTGCTGCTCGAGCCACTGCACGCTTTCGGCGTCCAAGTGGTTCGTCGGCTCGTCGAGCAGCAGCAGGTCAGGCTTGGAGAGCAACAGCTTGCACAGAGCGACCCGGCGACGCTCACCGCCGGACAGGTTGGTGACCGGCTCGTCGGGCGGCGGGCAGCGCAGTGCGTCCATCGCCTGCTCGAGCTGCGAGTCGAGGTCCCACGCGTCGGCGTGGTCGAGTTCCTCCTGCAGCCGACCCATTTCTTCCATCAGCTCGTCGGAGTAGTCGGTGGCCATCAACTCCGCGACCTCGTTGAACCGGTCGAGTTTGACCTTAATCTCACCCAGACCTTCTTCCACGTTGCCGCGGACGGTCTTCTCCTCGTTCAGGGGCGGCTCCTGTTGCAGGATGCCGACCGTGGCCCCGGTCGCTAGGAACGCGTCACCGTTGTTGGGCTTGTCCAGCCCCGCCATGATCCGCAAGACGCTCGACTTGCCCGCACCGTTTGGGCCGACCACACCGATCTTGGCGCCGGGGTAGAAGCTCAACGTGACGTCGTCGAGGATCACCTTGTCGCCGTGCGCCTTGCGGACCTTCTTCATCGTGTAGATGAACTCAGCCATGCCGCAGTAGTGCCTTTCTGGTCTTTCGGAATTATCTCGCCGACCATCCTAGGCACCGCCAGCCGCGCTAAGCCGACAAAGGCAGTCCACCGAGGCCAGCAGCGGCCCCGTCGGCGTCGGTGAGCGGCTCTCCCGCGGCCACGGCGTCGTCCTCGCCGAGCACCGCGCCCGGCGCTGCGTGCGGCGGCGCCTCGTCGGGGTTCGGCCCGGTGTAACTGGGCCGCTCGATGCGCACGAACGCCCGGGACAGGTCGGGTCCGACCGCGGTTGCCCGCATCTCCACCGAGGAGCGGCGATTGCCGTCTGGGTCCTCGTACTCGCTGGTGTACACGTGCCCCGAGACGATCACGGGTGCACCCTTGCTGAGCGCCGCACACACTCCGCCCACCAGTCGCCCCCAGCAGTTGACGTTGATGAACAGCGAGTTGCCCGGCTCCCATTCGCCGTCGGTGTTGCGTCGGCGCGAATTGCTGGCCACCCGAAACTTGACGACCTCTTGGTTTCCGACTTGGCGGCGCTGCAGGTCGTTGACGATGTGACCGACCACGGTCAGTGGAGTTTCGAACATAGCTACGGTCCTTCCGTGAGTTAGTGCTGTTGGTTGCCGCCATTCAGCTCCGAGTCGCCGACAGATTGGCCGGACGACCACCGCTGCAGGACGCGCCTGTGGACGAAGTCGTAACTGTGGATAGGTCGGAGCGTCAGGTGCGCCGCGGCGTGTCTCGGCGCGCGAGTTCGGCCAGCATCGCGTTGTAGGCGGCCAGCTCGCTGTCGTCGTCGCGGTCGGCCGCGCGATCCAGGCGTCGGGCGGTGCGCCGGTCGCTGCGCGCCCACTGCACCAGCAACGCCAGGATCACGATGACCAACGGCACCTCACCAGCCGCCCAGGCGATCGCTCCGCCCAATCGCTGATCACCGAGCAGGTCGGTGTGCCAAGACAGACCCAGGGACCGGTAGTAGTTGCCACCCAACACGGTTCGGGTGCCCATGAGGACCACGCCGAAGAAGGCGTGCAGCGGCAACGACGCGAACACGACAGCCACCTTGGCCAGCGGCGGGATGGGCCGCGGCGTGGGGTCGACTCCGATGACGACCCAGTAGAACAGGTAGCCGCTGAGCAGAAAGTGCACGTTCATCGCCAGATGACCGGCGTGGCTACCTGCGGCGGTGTCGAAAATTCCACCGAGATACAAACCGTAGAAACCGCCGACGAACAGCATCGTGGCCAGCACCGGGATGGTCAGCACCCGCGAGAGCCGGCTGTGCAGTGCAGCTAGTAGCCATTCCCGCGGGCCCGGTGGGCCGCCGCGCCCGGCAGCCGGCAGCGCCCGCAAAGCCAGGGTCACCGGCGCCCCGAGCACCAGCAGGATTGGCACCAACATGGACAGACCCATATGGGCGACCATGTGCATGCTGAACATCGCCGGCATGTACCGCCCCACTCCCGAGGACGTGACGAACAGCAAGCAACCACATCCGAGCAGCCACGCCAGACTCCGCCCCGCCGGCCATGTGTCGCCGCGTCGGCGCAACCGCAACACCGCCGCCACATACAGCGCGGCGGCAACAATCGCGGCGGTACCGAAAATGAGGTCGAATCGCCAGTCGAACAGCACCCGGGCCACGGTGGGTGGACCGTCGAAGTCGTAGCCGATCTCGGCTTCGGATATCGAGGGAATGCCCGTCGGCGGTGGCGGTGGCGCCGTGCGACCAAGTCCGACGGCGACGCCGAAGGTGAGGGCGAACGCCGCCGCCTCAGCAAGCGCCAGCCGGATCAACGCGCGGCGGGAGTTCGGATCCAGTTGCAACGCAGCCACACCGACGCGACGCTGGCGCCAGCCGAGGACGCCGAGCACGCACAGCGCCAGCACCTTGGCCATGACCAACCGCCCGTATCCGGTGGTGACCAGTTGCGACGGCAGGACCCGCACTGCGGCATTGACGACGCCGCTCAGCACCATCGCCAACCAGCACCACAGGGCGACGGCCGAAAACCGCTGCGCGGCCAGGCCGGTGTGCTCACCGCCGCGCACGGCGTGCGCCAGCAACGCCAACAGGCCCCCTGCCCACACGCTGGCCGCGACGAGGTGGATCAGCAGGCTGTTGGTGGCCAGGTCGTGCGAACCACCCGCCGAGGAGTGACCGGTCAGACCGAGCGGAACCAGCGTCACCAAGGATCCGGCCAGCAGCAGCGGTGTCCACGACCACCGCAGCACCGACCAACTGGCCACCGTGACCATCGCAGCCAGCGCAGCGGTCCAGCGCCACGCTTCCGCGGTGCTGACCAACCCGGTCAACGACCACAACCTGATCGGATTGAGCTGTTGCGCAAACGGTCGACCCGACACATCCGAAATGGTCAGCGGCACAAGTAATGCGGCGCAGACGGCCCAGCTCAAGGACGCCATGGTGCCCAGCCGAAGCGCCCGGTATCCGGCGGCGTCCAGGACACCGCTGCGCTGCGGCGGCACCAAAAAGGCCGCGAACAGAAAGGATCCCACGGCTAGCACCGCGGCGATTTCGCCCGCCGCACGCACGAACGGCAGTCCCAGGGTGGTCGCCGGGCCCGGATCCGGCAGGCCGGTCGCGCCCAATGTATCGGCCAACGACAGCGCCGCGATTCCAGCGGCGGTGCCCCCGGCGAGCACGGCGACACTGACGAGCAGCGTCGGTACGCGGACAGCAAGCCGACTCAGCACGCTACTGCGCTTGACCGGCTTGCCGCCCGTGTCGCAACTGGAATTCGCGGGCGAAGAACTGATTTCGGGCGATCTGCTCGACGTAGCTGCAGTCGCGCAGGATGCTGCGCAACTCGCGCCGGAAGGCGATCCGGCGCTCGGTGAGGTCGGCCGCCGGCGCGATCAAGTCCTGATCGGCCACCACCTGTCGGGCGGTTGCGAAGAGCAAGGTGGAGACCGACTCGCTGCTACGCACCCTGCCTTGGGCCACGTATTGACGGCCGACGCCCAGTGCTGAGTCGGTCAACTCCTTCTGGTCCACGTCGGCAGGCGCATCGCGCAAAACGTCGGCGACGATTTCGTAGGCTTCGAAGAACACGCGCAACATGGCGTCCGACATCAGCGGCCGCTTGGCGTAGAGCAACGCATCGATCTCGTCACCGCCGGCGGCCACGCGGGCTTCCCAATCGTGTTGCCACGCCAACTCTTCGGCGATGTTGGCGCGGAACGCGGCCGAGTCGGCGAAGTAGAAGTCGAACTTGAGCAGATCGCGCAGGCGCATCGCTTGTTCCCAGAACGCCGCGACCCGGTCAGCTTCGCTGTGTCGGGCATGCGCGAGCGCCAGTTCGACGATGGAGGTCTCCAAAAATGCATGGATCACCGAATTGCGGTAGAACGCCGCGGCATGTTCGTGTTCGGGGGCGATGTGCCAGACGGGCTCTCGGCCGCTGTCGACGCGAGTGACCGGGTGGCCGTTGGACAAAGCATCGACCGCTGCTCGCACGCCTTCACGGGTCCGTAGGCGCAGGGCGCTGGTGGAAACCGGTGTCTGCTTGCGATCCAGATAGTCCAGCGAATCCTGCAGCGTGTGGTGCAACTGGTCGAGGGTCAACGCCAAGCCGCGCGTGGTCAAGAGCAACGCCGACACCAGACCCGTCGCGGTAATCGGGGTGGCTTGCAAGATCCGCCACGCCACCTCAAACGACATCTTCTGCAGCGCAAGGCGTTTGGCGCTCTCATCCTGAGCCAGAGGGCCTTGGGGCGGCCCAAGGTACTGCCGCATTGACACGGCCTCGGGGAACCGCACGTAGATTTTGCCGTAGTTGCGCTCCCCCTGCGCCTTGATAAAGTTGTACAACCAACCAAAACCCTCGGGTGTCTTCTCGGCGCCGCGCGCGTAGGCCGCGTATTCGGCAATCTCGTGCAACTGGTCGAAACAAATGGCGACGCCTTGCAGCAGGATGTCGTCGCTGCGGCCTTCCAGGTAGGCGTCGGCCACATAACTCAACAGTCCGAGCTTGGGCGGCAACATCTTTCCGGTGCGCGACCGCGTCCCCTCGATGGACCAGCTGAGGTTGAACCGCTTTTCGACGACGTAGCCGACATACTCTTTGAGCACGTACTTATACACCGGGTCGTCGCCGATGTTGCGCCGGATGAAGATCATCCCAGACCGCCGCAGCAGCGGTCCCATCACGCCGAAGGAAAGGTTGATGCCGCCGAACATGTGTACCGGCGGTAACCGATTCTCCTGCATGGCCACCGGCACCACGGCGCCGTCGATGTAGGACCGGTGCGAGAACAGCAGAACTGCCGGGTGCGCCTCGAGCGCGGTGCGCATGGCGGCGACTTGATATTCGTCGTAATCGATTTCGGGATCGAAACCGCGGCTGATCATCTTACCCAGGACGGAGATGACGTCCACGGACGCCTGGCTCCAGCCGGTCGCCAGCTCGTCGAGCATCTTGGCGGCTTCCTCGAGCGTGGCGCCGGGAATCTTCTTCAGACCGGCACGGAACCGGGCCGACGCCATGATCTCGGGTTTTACCAACCGCGGGGATTTGTACTGCGGCCCGAGGATCCGGTACTCCGAGCGCGCCAGCGCGAGCAGGGCTCGGCGGGTGACGAACTGCGCGAAATCGACCTGATCTTCGCCGACGGTGGTGTCTCGCCACTGCTTGCGCAAATCGGACACCTTGGCCGACTCGCCGGCCATGACCCGGGCGCGCCACGGTTCGGTGCGCACAATCCGTTGCTGCTGGCGCTGATTGGGATGGTAGGGATCGCGTCCGGGCAGCAGCGCGGTCACCTTCGCCACCTTGCCGCGATCCGCAGACGGCAGCCAGAACACCTGCACGGGGACGATCGAGCGGTTCTCGGCGGCATCCGACCCGTCCTCGAGCTGCTCGACGAGTTCGGTCAGCGCCGCCGACGGTGCGTTGCGAGCTGGCAGCTCCAACAGATCGAAGTTTGCTTCCGGATGACGAGAAGACTGCTCGCGCAGCCAATCTCGGATCAGTTGCGATTCGACCGGCGTTTGCATGCAGGCAAGCACCAGGGTGTCTTCGGCGATCAAGGCTGCACTGGTGTCGGCGGCCGGCTTCGTCACGGCCGTCCTTTGGGCCTCGAAGATTCGGAAGCGCTGGAGGGGGTCTCGGCGGGTTGGTGTTTCTCACCATCCCGCAGAGCCACTGTGGATGCGTTCGGATTGGCCTTACTGACTGCCGTAGTAGCCGCCTTTTTGGCCGGGGTTTTCTTTGCCGGCGCTTTCTTAGCCGCCTTCTTGGCTGTGGTCTTGGCTGTGGTCTTCGCGGCGGCCTTCGTCCCGGTCGTCTTCTTGGCGGTCGCCTTGGCCGCGGTCTTCTTCGCCGCTGGCTTGCCGCCCGCACTCTTGGCCCGCTTGGCCGCCTTCTTCTCGGCGTACAAGCTCACTTCCGGAAGTTTATCGACCGGCCAGTGCCGCAACGTGTCCAGATAGAGTTGGCGCACTTCGGCGATGCGGTCGGAAAGAGTGTCCAAGGTCCAGTCGTCGACGGGGATCGGCGGGAACACCGCGACGTCAACGGTACCCGGATTGATCGTCGTCGAGTTGCGCGAGGCGACGAACTCGGCATTGCGAATCACGATGGGCACGATCGGAATTCCCACTGTCATCGCGATGCGGAACGGCCCCTTCTTGAACGGCCCCACTTCGGTGGTGTCCAACCGCGTCCCTTCCGGGGCCATCATGATGGACAAGCCGTTCTTGGCGCGCTCTTCGACGATGTGCAGCGTCTCCACCGCGGCGACCCGATCGTCCCGGTCGATGAACACCCCGTCCAGCAACTTGCCCAGCGGACCCATGATGGGGTCGCGTTCCAGTTCTTTCTTGGCCACCGCCACCCAGTTGTCGCGGATCAGCGATCCGGCGATGATCGGGTCAACTTGGTTGCGGTGGTTGAAAATGAAGACGGCGGGTCGCTGCGCGGTCAGGTTCTCCTGGCCGATGACGTTGAGCTGCACCCCGCTGGTGGCAAGCACCAGCTGGGAGAAGGTTGAGGTGAAGAAGTTGACGCCGCGACGACGGTTGCGGGTCAACACACCGATGCCCACCGCACCGGCAGCGACGGGGAACATGGAACCGAAGCCGGCCAGGGTGCGCAGCTGGCGTCGCAGACCGACACCGCCGCGGCTGTTGAACTTCAGGATTGGCCAGCCGCGACGCCGCGCGACGGCGGCCATCTTGCCTTCCGGATTCGTCGGGCGCGGGTTGCCGACCAGGTACATCAGCGCGACGTCCTCGTCACCGTCGGCGTAGAAATAACTGTCCTTGAGGTCGATGTCATGCTCGGCCGCAAAGCGTTGCACCGCAGCAGCTTTGCCCGGGCCCCACAGGATGGGCTTGACCACTCCGCCGGTCAGCAGACCGTCCTCGTTGATCTCGAACTTGTTGGTGAGCATGTTGCTGATGCCCAGGAAGCGGGCGACCGGTTCGACCTGGATGGTCAGCGCCGACGAGCTGAGCACGACGGTGTGGCCGCGAGCGACGTGCGCGCGCACCAGTTCTCGCATCTCGGGGTAGATCCGCGACTCGATGCGTTGAGCGAACAACCGCTCGCCGATTTCCTGTAAGTCGGTGAGTTGCCGGCCGCGCAGGGCGGAGGCGGCTTTGCCGATCAGGTCTTCGAACTCGATGCGGCCCAGCGTGTGGTTGAGTCCCGCCTGCACCATGCTGAGCAGCTCGCCCACGCCCATGTCGCGACGGCGCAACCGCTCCTGGGTGAGGATGACGGCGGTGAAGCCGGCGACCAGGGTTCCGTCGAGGTCGAAGAATGCGCCGACTTTGGGACCTTCAGGACTGGCCATGATCTCGGCTACCGAACCGGGCAGCCGCAAGTCGCGCGCCGGAGTTGGGCGGTCTTCGTCGGACGCGCTCATGAGCCCGACACCGATCGAGACGCCGCGTCGGCCGGTGCGGCAAACGATGCGGGCGCGGCCCGCGGCGCCGGATCCCCGGCGAGGGCGAGGATTTCGTCGAAACCCTCGAGCAGGCACCGGGCGAACAATTCGTCGTTGCGCACCGAGGCTCGGTCGTAACGCACGGTGATGGTGCACCAGCCGCCGCGCGATATCAGCACCACCATCATCGCCACTCCCGGCAGCGGCCCAATCCCGTACTGGCGCAATACTTTCGCACCGGCGATGTAGGTGTCGCCCGGGTAGACCGGCACGTTGCTCGCCTGCACGTCAGAACCGATCACCGAGCCGCTGATTCCCTCCAGCACCGCGGTGGGCAACACACTGAGCACCGGCGCCATGGCACCGACGACGTTCATCGCGGGCTCGTCGCGCCGTTGCGTCATCTGCGCCCGGATCTTCTTCATGCGCGACACTGGGTCGATGGTGCCGACCGGGGCGGCGAGATTGACTCCGGTGAAACGGTTTCCACCCGCGGCATCGGCATCGGCGCGCAGGTTTACCGGCACCGCCATAGGCAGCGTGCTGATCGGTACGCCAAGCGCGTCGTGGTAGCGGCGCAGCGCGCCGCACAAGCCGGCCAGGTAGGCGTCGTTGATGGAACCGCCACCGGACTTCGCGGCTCGGTGCAGCTCGGACAGCCGGATGTCGATGGCTTCAGTGCGGGTGGCCAGGCTGCGCCGACGAAGTAGCGGTGACGGCTCGGCAGCCCGGTTCATCACCCGCACGCTTGACATGGCGTATCCGACTAGACCCGACACGGTGGAGCCAGGCTCCAAGACCGCACGCCCGGCGACCGATACCGCCCCGGACAACGCCCCCAATGCCCCATTGACGATGGCGACGGGCAACCGGTTGAGGCCTTGACGCATCAGGTCGTTGGGAGTCAGGTCCTGCGGAATGGGTTGGGGCGGCGTCGGCTTGGCCGGCGGGTCCCGCTCCAAATCGTAGATCTCGGCGAACATCTCGACACCGCCGACGCCATCGGTGACCGCGTGGCTGACATGCAACAGCGTGGCAGCCCTACCGTCTTCGAGGCCCTCGACCAGCGTCGCCGTCCACAGCGGACGCGAGATGTCCAGCGGCGATTGCAGAATCACCTCGGCGAGGTCGAACACCTCCCGCAAGGTGCCCGCCCCGGAGACGCGGATGCGGCGCACATGAAAGTCGAGGTTGAAGTCCGGGTCGACCACCCACCGTGGCGCGGCCGTGGGCAACGTTGGCACGACTACCTTTTGCCGCAATCGCAATACTCGCCGGGAGGCGTTCTCGAATCGGGTCCGGAAGCGATCCCAATCCGGTGTCGTGTCGAGGACTTCCAGGGCCATGATTCCCGACCGAGTTCGCGGATTCGCCTCGCCGCGGTGCATCAGATAGTCGACGGGGCCCAGCTCGTTGGACAACCCTGCGGCCTCACCGGGTTCAGCCATCAGCCCGTCCTCCGCGAGCCGGGTAACTCGACACGCCAGACCCTTCCACCGTCGATCAAGCCTCCTGATTCAGCCCGCCAACCCGATTGCCCACACAACGCTAGTCCGGTTAGGGCAGTGGTGAAAGGACTCGGGGTCTCCCCGAGCGGCGACCTGCCGGAATCAGCTGGCCGGGGAGGCCGACAACGCCAGCGATTCGAGCAGCGCGTGTTCGCGCCGGCCGTAGATGACCCCGAGGAAATCCGACACGGCGTCTGCGGCCAGTCGAGATCGGACCGTCGGCGTGATGTCGAAGGCGTGGTGGGCGTTGGCCAGCTCGGCGTAGGCGACCGTGGCAGCGCCGGCGTCCTTGAGAGCCGCGCAGAAGGCGCGGGACTGCCCACTGGGGACCAGTTCGTCTTTCTCCCCGTGCAGGACGAAGAACGGTGGCGCGTCGCGGTGCACATAGGAGATCGGTGACGCCGCCGCGAACCGCTCGGGTTTGTCGGCGTAGCGGGCCTTCATCACGAAGTGCTCGAGGAACGGCAGCATCATTTCGTGCATGTTGTCGAAATCGGTGAAGTCGTAGACGCCGTAGTACGGCGCGACCGCCTGCACGGTGGTGTCGGCACGTTCGAATCCCGGCTGAAAGGTCGGGTCGTTTGGGGTGAGCGCCGCCAGCGAGGCCAGGTGCGCTCCGGCCGAGCCGCCGGTGATGGCCACAAAGTCAGGGTCACCGCCGTAGTCGGCGATGTTTTCGCGAACCCATGCGATGGCGCGCTTGACGTCGATCAGGTGAGCCGGGAAGGCACACCGTGGGCTCTTGCTGTAGTTGATCGAGACGCAGATCCAGCCGAGCTCGACCATCTTGCTCATCAGCGTGTAGGCCTGAGGGCGCTTGCCGTTGACCGCCCACGCGCCTCCGGGCACCTGAATCAAGACCGGGGCCCGGCTTCCGGGTGACAAGTCGGGACGGCGCCAGATGTCCAGGAGGTTGTCGCGGCCCGCCGGGCCGTAGGAGATGTCGGACGTCTTGGCCGCGTAGCGGCGGTGCGGCCCGGGTTTGAGCTTGGGCAGCAGACCGCCGCGGCGTGCGCGCACCGCCGGGTTGGCGGTCGGGTGCAACACCAGGTCGCGGAAGTCGGCGCCGAGGGACTGGTGCAGGGCCGCGTTGAGGGCTTGGTCCGCACGTTGGGCCGCCCAGGTGGTGCCGACGCGGTTGATCGCCGCTGGTGACACGCGGGTCAACGCATGGCCGGTGACCACGTGCGGAGGAAATTCGGTGGCGATCCAGCCAGCGACCCAGCCGACGGCGAATGGTGAGCCGCGCAGCAGCAGGGCGCCGGCCCGGTAGGTGTCTTTGACGTCAGCGGCGAGTTGCGCGCCCTGCCGCAGGGCTTCGGCACCCGCACGCGAGCACCGCGAAGTCACACTGGCCATGCACATTCGAAAGCCCACCCCTCGACGTCCAGGCACACGCATCGTTGCGGTAAACGGCCGATTACCGGCCGGTGTTGTACGTGTGTCGAGGCTCACACCATAACCCATTCCTGGCGCGCTCAAACACTTTTCGCGGGCGTTGCGTCGTGGGAACTGAGGTTCGGGCGGCGTTGGATAGACTGACCTGCGCATTGCCTCCGTAGCTCAGTTGGATAGAGCAAGGGCCTTCTAATCCCTAGGTCGCACGTTCGAGTCGTGCCGGGGGCACTGGGACCGTTGGGACGTCGGCTGATGCTTGACAGTTGTTTCGGTTAAACCTTGACACTCCCCAAGGTGTCTGAGTTGAGCCTGGCCGAGCATCGGTAACAAGCCGTGTTGGCGGTGATGGGTGAGGCTTGTCGGTATCGCAAGTGATCGCCGAGCCCAGACCGACCCAATCTTTGGCCGCCGTCTCCAGCACAGCCGGCATTGCCACGACAAACGACCTGAGAGACCTCTCTAGCGGTTGGGAGCCCGAAACCCGACCGTTGCGGCAAATTAGATCGCGCGCGAAGACCGGAGTTCGGATGCTACGGGTTGCGGAGCAAACGCGCTGTGCGTTTGCTCCTGGGGCTCCCGGCTAGTGGTCCTCGAGAATCCGGCAAATTGCTACTTCTGCCCGCCTCACAGCGACTGGCTAGCACGGACCGTTCACGCGGGAACCGCAACCAGTCCGCCCCGCACCGGCCTGCGAGGCATTGCGATGCGCGGCGTGAACCTGGTGAACAACCGAGCCACGAAGGGTGCAGCGAACAGCATCACGACCACCCGAATCACCTGGGCCGCCATCACAAAGGTCACGTTGGAACCCGACCCGGCGGCGGTGCCGAGCACCGCGTAGATGCCCCCCGGGCTTGTGGCCAGGTAACCGTCGAGCATGCTCAGTCCAGCGACCTTGGCCAGCAGCACACCCATACCGGCCGCGGCAACGTTGATCACCATGATCAGCCCGAAAGCACCCGGCAGGATCCGTCGCACCGCGCGCAGCGATTCGCGGTCGAACGCCAACACCGTCTGCAGGACGATCAGCACGATTCCGATCTGAACCAGCACCATGGGAACCGCCAGGCCGTGGGCCAGCCCGGAAAGCTCCAGCGCGATCGTGATCGCCATCGGAACCAGCAAACCGGCACCTGGCAGCCGCACGTAGCGTGCTAACGCCGCGCCGACCACCACAATCACCGCCAGCAACGACAGCCCGAAACCCGATGACTCTGAGGTGGTTTGGTTCGTCTCCGGTCCGCGCGCCGCGGCGGCGTGGTAGCAGACCGTCGCAACAACGGGCATGGCCGCGGTGACCAGCGCGACGCGTAGGTATTGCACCG
>NZ_LZLE01000313.1 GCF_001673155.1 Mycobacterium sp. 1423905.2
AAAGGCGACCTGCGCTCCGCCGGGCAACGTAACCACGACGGGCTGCTGGCCGCCTGCCGCGCCCTGCTGTGCAGCGGGGACCTGGGCCAGCACAACGGGCTACCGGCCTCGATCATCGTCACCACCACCCTGCGCGAGCTCGAGGCGGCCGCGGGAAAGGGCTTGACCGGAGGCGGCACGCTGTTGCCCATGTCCGATGTGATCCGGCTGTCCCGCCACGCGCATCACTATCTGGCGATCTTCGACCGCGGCAAAGCCCTGGCGCTCTACCACACCAAACGCCTCGCATCCCCCGCGCAACGAATCGTGTTATACGGCAAGGTCCGTGGCTGCAGCGCCCCCGGCTGCGACGTCCCCGGCTACTACTGCGAAGTCCACCACGTCACCCCCTACGCACAATGCCACACCACCGACGTCAACGACCTCACCTTCGCCTGCGGCGGCGACCACGCCCTGGCCGAAAAGGGCTACACCACCCGCCAAAACACCCACGACGCAGCACCTCTACGACGTTGGTCTTGACCACTAGCTGGGTGTCGAAGTCGTCGCCGCTGTCGAGGTCGAGGTATTCGTGGGTGGGGCGAGCGAAGCAGTAGCGGCAGGCGTGCGAGCAGCCGCGGTAGCCGTTGACGGTGTAACGGAATGGCAGGGCCGAGGCGTCCGGCACCTTGTTCAGCGCGGACTTGCACAGGACTTCGTGAAAGGTGATGCCCTCGAACTGCGGCGCTCGGACGCTGCGGACCAGGCCGAGCCGCTGCAATCCCGGTAGCGCGCCGTCATCGACCGGTGTGCCGTTGACCGCAACGGCTTGGTCAGACCAACGCATAATCCCTATTCGAACAAGCGTTCGATAGCGTGTCAAGTGTCACGGGTCGTCCTCGGGTGCCAAGAGTTTTTCGGGGTGGTGGTAGGTGTTGGTGCGGGGTTGGCCGTGATCGACTTCGTCTCGCCGGCCCGTACCCGCAACATCGATCGCTGGCCTTCGCTG
>NZ_LZLE01000314.1 GCF_001673155.1 Mycobacterium sp. 1423905.2
TACCGCAGAGCGCGGTGCCCGTGGAGGCGGTCCGAAGTCGCATTGAACTGGCGCAGTTCGCCGCGCCGCGGCCCGGGTGTCGGCAAGGTCGATGCGCACCCCGGCTTTGTGGCATACATCCAGGGCCTGGTCTCGCAGGCAGTGTCCTTCGTCGAGCAACAACAGCGGCAGGTCGGCCAACGCGGCCGAAGGCACCCGGTGTTTGCCGGCCAGCGGATGGCCGGCCGGAAGGGCGAGGACGAAGTCTTCCTCGTAGATCGGGACTTCCGTGACGCCGCTCGCCTCGGACGGCAGCGCGATCATCGCGGCGTCCAACGAGCCTTCTCGCAAGGCCGCCAGCAGGCGCTCGGTTTGGTCCTCGATCACCCGGACGGTCAGCTCGGGCAGCTCACGACGCAGTCCGGCCAACACCGCGGGCAGCACGTAGGGAGCGACAGTCGGGATCAAGCCCAGCCGGATGGTGCCGTGCAGCGGATCGGCGACACCTGCCGCCGCAGTGCTGAAGGCATCGGCGGCCTCGACCGCGGCTTGAGCTAGCGGTAGCAACCGCCGGCCGTCGCCGGTCAGGAAGACCCGCCGCGTGGACCGCTCGACGAGCTGAGTGTCCAGGCCAGCCTCCAGAGCGGCCAAGGCCTGGGACAGCGTGGATTGGCTCACGGCCAAAGCGGTTGCGGCACTGCCGAAATGCTGCTTCTCGGCCACGGCCACGAAGGCGCGCAACCCGGCCAGCGTAGGCTGATAGTTCTTATCGGTCATACCGATAAGTATAGTGGCAGGAATCACCTTTACCGCACAGTTTCTGCCAGGCACTATGGGGACAGAGGGCGCAAGCCTCGAAAAGCCTTGTGTAGATATCGAATAAGGAGAGCTATGTCCCTGCTGACAATCGGCGAACAATTTCCGGCCTACCAGCTGACGGCGTTGATCGGCGGCGACCTGTCTCAGGTCGACGCCAAGCAGCCCGGCGACTACTTCACCACCATTTCCAGTGACGACCACGAAGGTAAGTGGCGCGTCGTGTTCTTCTGGCCCAAAGACTTCACCTTCGTGTGCCCCACCGAAATCGCGGCGTTCGGGAAGCTGAACGACGAATTCGAGGACCGCGACGCGCAGGTCCTCGGTGTGTCGATCGACAGCGAGTTCGTCCACTTCCAGTGGCGGGCCCAGCACGAAGACCTCAAGAAGTTGCCGTTCCCGATGCTTTCGGACATCAAGCGCGAACTCGCCCTGGCGACGGGCGTGCTCAACGCCGATGGCGTCGCGGACCGGGTCACCTTCATCGTCGACCCGAACAACGAGATCCAGTTCGTCTCCGCGACCGCCGGATCGGTGGGGCGTAACGTCGACGAGGTGCTGCGGGTCTTGGACGCCTTGCAGTCCGATGAACTGTGCGCCTGCAACTGGCGCAAGGGTGACCCGACGATCAACGCCGGCGAACTGCTCAAGGCGTCAGCGTAATTCGAGTCTGATTGGAGTCGAGATGAGTGTCGAGAACCTCAAAGCCGCCCTTCCCGAGTACGCGAAGGACCTCAAGCTCAATCTGGGCTCGATCACGCGGAGCACGGTGCTCAGCGAGGAACAGTTGTGGGGCACCCTGTTGGCCAGCGCCGCGGCTACTCGCAACGCCCAGGTGCTCAGCGAGATCGCAGCCGAGGCGGGTGACTATCTGTCGGCCGAGGCCTACAACGCCGCCCTGGGTGCGGCCTCGATCATGGGCATGAACAATGTGTTCTACCGCGGTCGTGGCTTCCTGGAAGGCAGATACGACGACCTGCGCGCCGGATTGCGGATGAACATCATCGGCAACCCCGGGGTCGACAAGGTCGACTTCGAACTGTGGAGCTTCGCCGTCTCCTCGGTCAACGGATGCTCGCACTGCATGGTGGCGCATGAGCACACGCTGCGGGAAGCCGGTGTCGACCGAGAGGCGGTACTGGAAGCGCTGAAGGCCGCGGCGATCGTTGCCGGTGTGGCACAAGCCGTTACCACCGCCCAGACGCTGACGGCCGTCGGCTGACCGTGGCCCCGTCGTGGGTGCAGCATGCCATTTGGTGGCAGGTCTATCCCCTGGGCTTCGTCGGCGCCTTCCCCGCGGAAAGCCCGGCGGGCCCAGGGGAACACCGGTTGCGACGAATCGCCGACTGGTTCGACCACGCCATCGAACTGGGAGTTTCCGGTGTCGCGCTGGGTCCGGTGTTCGCTTCCCGCACACACGGTTACGACACCACGGATCACTACCGGATCGATCCCCGACTCGGTGACGACGACGACTTCGATTATCTTGTCGCCGAAGCTCACCGACGTGGTCTGCGGGTCTTGCTGGACGGGGTGTTCAATCACGTCGGGTTGGACTTTGCGCACTATCAGCAGGCGCCACACGATGAGTCGTCGGCGCGGTGGTTCCGTGGCCGTCCGGGCCGATTTCACACCTTCGAAGGCCATTCGGAGCTCATCACCCTCAACCACCGCAATCCCGACGTCGTGGAGTACGTGGTCGACGTCATGGTGCACTGGTTGCAGCGCGGGGCCGACGGCTGGCGGCTGGACGCCGCTTACGCTGCGCCGCAGAAATTTTGGGCCGAGGTACTGCCCAAAGTGCGCGACCGCCATCCGGAGGCGTGGTTCGTCGCCGAGTTGATCCACGGTGACTATGCGGCCGTGGTCGACGCCGCCCGATTCGATTCCGCGACCCAGTACGAGCTGTGGAAGGCGATCTGGAGCAGCCTCAACGACGGCAATTTCTTCGAGTTGGACTGGGCCATGCAGCGGCACAACGACTTCGTCGACCGTTTCGGTCCGCTGACCTTCATCGGCAACCACGATGTCAGCCGCATCGCCAGCCGGCTGGAAAGGCCTGAGCAAGTGGCGCACGCGTTGGTGGTGCTGTTGACGGTGGGCGGTGTGCCCAGCATCTACGCCGGCGATGAGTTGGGTCTGCGCGGCGTCAAGGAAGAGCGGGCCGGCGGCGATGACGCGGTGCGGCCCGAATTCGGCTCGCCGCCACCGCAGTTGGATCCGGCGGACGTTCAAGTCTGGGAGTTGCACCGATACCTGATCGGGCTGCGTCGCCGCCACCCCTGGTTGCATCGGGCACACACCAAGGCGCTGCGCCTGGACAACCGGCAATATGTTTACCAGACCCGACACGGAGACGACGCCCTGCTGGTAGCGCTCAACATCGACGACAAACCACTTCGGGTCAAGCTCAGTGAGCTGGAGGTGGGGCAGGCTCAGGTCGTTGCCGGCTCCGCTGCGCCGCCGCCGGAGACTGTCGACGCGGTGGCTGTGGAGCCACATGGTTGGCGCATCCTGCGGAGTGTCTAACGGCCCTGGTTCAGCCGGGCGACCGTGCGCTGATCTTCTCCCCCGCCGTAATACTTGGCCAGCACCGCTACGAAGTCCGCGTTGTCGTCGGTGGCGTGGGCGAACAATGTCATGGACGAGGACAGCTTGAGGTCGTCGGGAGAACCGAAGATTTCTCGGGCTGAGCGGCCTTCGACCTGGGCGACCAGTTGGGCGCACTCGCGCAACCGTGGACCTAGGACCTCGTGACCGAGGTAGGCCCGGGCTTCGTCGAGTGAGGAGATTCCGTACTGGTTGGCGATCTGGCTGCTGCCCAGGCCCCGAAGTTGCGGGAAGACGTACCACATCCAATGGCTGCGTTTCTGCCCCGCGCGCAGTTCCTCGACAACCCTGCGGTAAATCGGAGCCTGTGCGTCCACGAAGCGCTTGAGGTTGTAGGGGTCGCTGGCCGAATCCATATGACCACGGTTGCACACTGGTGGCATGGCCCGCGTGGGCTTGGTAAGAGCAGGATGAGGACGGATTGAAATGGCGGTCCAGCGACGCGTACCGCGGGTGCGTGACCTCGCTCCGCTGATCCGATTTCAGAAGCCGCGACTCGACCGCACCCAGCGTCGCCTGGACCACGCGCTCACCATCGACGATCTGCGCCGCATTGCCCGACGTCGCACCCCTAGAGCGGCGTTCGACTACACAGACGGTGCCGCCGAGGACGAAGTGTCCATTCAGCGCGCCCGACAAGCGTTTCGCGACATCGAGTTTCATCCGGCGATCCTGCGCGACGTGAGCAACGTCCGCACCGGGTGGGAAGTCCTTGGCGGCCAGGTGGCGCTGCCTTTCGCGATCGCGCCGACCGGTTTCACCCGCTTGATGCACACCGAGGGCGAGATCGCCGGTGCCCGTGCGGCAGCGGCGGCCGGGATACCGTTCTCGCTGTCGACGTTGGCGACCACTTCCATCGAAGACGTGGTGGCCGCGGCCCCGACCGGGCGCAAGTGGTTTCAGCTGTACATGTGGCGTGACCACGATCGTTCCATGGCCTTGGTGCGCCGCGCCGCCGACGCCGGGTTCGACACCATGCTGGTGACGGTCGACGTGCCGGTCGCCGGTGCTCGCCGGCGGGACGTCCGCAACGGAATGTCGATCCCGCCGGCCCTCACCTTGCGCACCGTTCTCGACGCGGCGCCGCGGGCACGATGGTGGTTCGATCTGCTGACCACCGAGCCACTGGCCTTCGCCTCGCTGGATCGCTGGCCCGGCACGGTGGCGGAGTACCTCGACTCCATGTTCGACCCTGGCGTCACCTTCGACGACCTGGTCTGGATCAAGGCGCAGTGGCCGGGGAAGCTGGTCGTCAAGGGCATCCAGACGCTCGAGGATGCCCGCGCCGTGGTGGACCGCGGCGTCGACGGCATCGTCTTGTCCAGTCACGGTGGCCGTCAGCTGGATCGGGCGCCGGTGCCGTTCCATTTGTTGCCCGTGGTGGCTCGCGAACTCGGCAGGGACACCGAAATACTGCTGGATACCGGAATCATGTCCGGGGCCGACATCGCCGCCGCCGTCGCGCTGGGTGCGCGGTGCACGTTGATCGGCCGGGCTTACCTCTACGGGTTGATGGCCGGCGGTGAGTCCGGTGTCCGGCGCGCAATCGAGATCCTGACAAAAGAGCTGACCCGGACCATGCAACTGCTAGGCGTCAGTTGCTTAGAGGAGTTGTCTGCCAAACACGTCACGCAGTTGCGGCGCCTGGGCCAACCTCAGTAGTCACTTATCGCGAGGCCGATCGACCTTGCCGGACAAGGCCGTCCAGATGCCGCGATCGATTTCGGCTGGACTGGGGCTCTTGGCCGGGACGGCGCCTTGGCAATCACAGGTGAGACCGCCGAAAGGGCTGTTGTGCGGCCCGGCGAGGTCCGGCTCGGCGCTCGCGGGTGCCGCGCCCAACGCGAACACACCAAGCGTCATCGCAGCGCTGACCAGCACTTTGGTGATCATCGACGAGGTCCTTCCGCTATGGCGACCAAGCTGGCCACTTCGCAGACATTGTACGTTCAAATCACGTTCACTTTTTGTTAACCCGCCATACCCGGTCATGCGGAGCGGCATGAGCGCGTGCGGCAACCGCGCCGAGGTGCAGGCCTCTTCGGGGCCGCCAGCGCGCCGCCGCGACGTAGTTCACTGCCAGCTCACTGCGAACTACGACGAGGGAACAAATGGCTGTAGACCGGGGTTGAGCGGATCAGGCTTAACTTTTGGAGGATTGATGCCTGAAGCCATATCACTGCCGGTGCTGTTCGCCACCGACACGATCGTGCTGCCTGGAATGGTGGTGCCCATCGCGCTCGACGAGGCGGCGCGGGCTGCGGTCGACGCCGCGCAGGCCAGCGAGTCACGTCAGCTGCTCATCGCTCCGCGACTCGGGGACCGGTACCCGTCACATGGCGTTGTGGCCAAGATCTTGCAGGTGGGACGCATTGCCGGCGGCGGTACTGCCGCCGTCGTCCGCGGCGAGCGTCGCGCGCACATCGGTGCGGGCGCGACCGGACCCGGTGCCGCCCTGTGGGTTGAGGTCACCGAGGTGCCAGAGGCGCCGGTGACCGACGAAATCAAGGCGTTGGCGGCCGAATACAAGAAGCTGCTCCTGGCCATGCTGCAACGGCGCGAGGCCTGGCAGATCATCGACTATGTCAACCAGCTGACCGATCCGTCTGCGCTGGCCGACACCTCTGGTTACGCGTCGTATCTGACCGATGTGCAGAAGCGCCAGCTGCTGGAGACCGTCGACGTGGCCGAGCGGCTGCGCGTGCTGATCGACTGGACCAGCGAACACCTGGCCGAAGTCGAGGTCAACGAAAAGATCGCCGAGGACGTCCGCGAAGGCATGGAGAAGACGCAAAAGGAGTTCCTGCTGCGCCAACAACTCGCCGCGATTCGCAAGGAACTCGGCGAGGGCGAACCGGACGGATCTGATGATTACCGAGCCCGCGTCGAGGCGGCCGACCTACCGGAGCACGTGCGCGAGGCCGCCCTGCGCGAGGTCGGCAAGCTGGAACGGTCCAGCGACCAAAGCCCGGAAAGCGGCTGGATTCGCACGTGGCTGGACACCGTGCTGGACTTGCCGTGGAGCGTTCGCACCGAGGACTCCACAGACCTGCAGGCCGCGCGGGCGATCCTGGATGCCGACCACCACGGGCTCGAGGACGTCAAGGACCGCATTGTCGAATACCTGGCGGTGCGGACCCGGCGCGCCCAACGCGGACTGCAAGTGGTCGGAGGTCGCGGATCGGGCGCCGTCATGGTGCTGGCCGGTCCGCCCGGTGTCGGCAAGACGTCGCTGGGCGAGAGCGTCGCCCGGGCGCTGGGCCGGAAGTTTGTGCGTGTCGCGCTGGGCGGTGTCCGCGACGAGGCGGAGATCCGAGGGCACCGGCGTACCTACGTCGGCGCTTTGCCCGGGCGGATCGTGCGCGCCATCAACGAAGCGGGATCGATGAATCCGGTCGTCCTGCTCGACGAGATCGACAAGGTCGGGTCGGACTACCGTGGCGACCCGAGCGCGGCGCTGCTCGAGGTGCTCGACCCCGCGCAGAACCACACCTTCCGCGACCACTACCTGGACCTGGACCTGGACCTGTCCGACGTGGTGTTCCTGGCCACCGCCAACGTGATCGAGAACATCCCGTCGGCGCTGCTGGACCGGATGGAATTGGTGCAGATTGACGGGTACACCGAGGACGACAAGGTGGCCATCGCCCGCGACTACCTGCTGCCCCGGCAGCGCGAGCGGGCGGCGCTCGGTGATGACGAGGTGGTTGTGACGGACGCCGCGCTGCGCAAGATCGCCGCCGACTACACCCGCGAGCCGGGGGTCCGGCAGTTCGAACGGTTGCTGGCCAAGGCACTGCGCAAGGTCACCACCAAACTGGCCCCTGGATCCGACGGCGCGGCAGGCCCATTGGTGATCGACGAGCCGGACCTGGTCGGGTACCTGGGCCGGCCCCGGTTCACCCCGGAGTCGGCGGAACGCACCGCGGTGCCGGGTGTGGCCACCGGCCTGGCCGTCACCGGGCTGGGCGGAGATGTGCTCTACATCGAAGCCGGGGCAACCGACGGTGAGCCGGGTTTGCAGCTCACGGGTCAGCTGGGTGACGTGATGAAGGAATCGGCGCAGATCGCGCTGTCCTACGTCCGCTCCCACGCCGCCGCGTTGGATGTTGATCCGAAGGCGTTGGACCGGCGCATTCACGTGCACGTTCCCGCCGGGGCGGTGCCCAAGGACGGTCCGTCGGCCGGTGTCACCATGGTGACCGCACTGGTCTCGATGGCGACCGGACGCCCGGTCCGTTCCGACGTCGGGATGACCGGGGAGGTCACCTTGAATGGTCGGGTGCTGCCGATCGGTGGTGTCAAGCAAAAGCTGCTCGCCGCTCAACGCGCGGGTCTGTCCACGGTGTTCATTCCGGCACGCAACGAGCCGGACCTCGACGACGTGCCTGCCGAAGTGCTCGAGGTGCTGACGGTGAAGCCCATGACCGACGTGGCCGAGATAGTGGCGCAGGCGCTGGAGCCGGTGGCCGCGACGGCAACGGCAGCAGCGTGACCGCCCGGCCCCGGCGCGCCCACACGGGCCACCGGGGCCGAGTCTGCTAATCACATGTCAGACGGCTGGGAGAAACCTGGAAATTTTCTGGGAAGGCGCGTTTTCCTGGCCGCGGACTGGGGTAGCCGAGAGCGAGGGGGTCATCCCTGAAGCCTCGACCAGGGCGGATGGGCTAACCGAACACAGCCAGTTTGCGTTCAGCCGCTCATAGCAGCTCAGCGCAGAGAAGGAGTTGGTCATGAAGTTCAAGCAATTCGTCGCCGGTGCGGCGATGACCGGTGGTCTTGCAGCAGGAGCACTCGGCTTGGGTGCCGGTTTCGCGACGGCTGATCCGCCGGGACCAGGCCCGAACATCCCCGGCCCGAACATTCCTGGTCCGGACGTTCCGGGTCAGAACGGGCCGGGTCCGAACGTGCCGGGGCCGAACAACAACCCGATCTGTTACGGGCCGGGTGCCAACTGCTTGGGGCCGGGCAGCCCGCTTCCGCCCGGACAGAACGGATTCCCGCCGCCGGGTCACTACAACGACCCGGTTCGCTACGGGCAGCCGGCGACCTACTTCGTTCCCCAGTACAACCAGGCCTTCCCCGTGGTGTTCAACCCGGACGCAGGGGCTTGGGGAGTCATTACGCCCGATGGTGCCTTCATCGCGGTGAATGCCTAGCGAACCCGAAGAAGACAGCCGCCGCCTTAATGGCGGCGGCTGCTTCGTGTTCGCACCAGGGGCGTGCTCGCCCCACTACGTCACCTGCCGAGTCACCTGCCGAGCCGGCGATGGCCTACGACGCCGACCTCGCTGAGCGCATCCGCGAGCTGCTTGCGTCGCAGTCGGGGGTGGACGAGAAACGCATGTTCGGTGGGTTGGCCTTCATGGTCGGCGGACATCTGGCGGTGGCGGTGAGCGGGCAAGGTGGAATCTTGGTCCGAGTGCCGCCAAACGACACCGACGAACTGCTCGGTCGAGCCCATGTCAGTCCGATGGTGATGGCGGGCCGGGAAACCCGAGGCTGGCTGCGTGTCGACGCTGAGGGAGTGAAAACCAAACGGCAACTTGAGCGTTGGGTTTCGCGTGGTGTCACCTATGCGCTGTCCTTGCCCGCCAAATGATGCCTCCGGTTTGCCATGTCGCCGTCGGGGTACGCCGCTGACCATGGACAAGTCGCGGCAAGTGGTGCGGCGGTTGCTCAAGGTTGCCGGCACCACGTATGCGGCCGAGGCCGGCATCCGCCTTGACGACAAACCCATGCCGCTGTTCCAGCTGCTGGTGTTGTCCATGTTGGCCAGCAAGCCGATTGACGCCACCATCGCTATGCGTGCTGCGCGCGAACTGTTCAAGACGGGCCTGCGCACGCCGAAAGCCGTGCTGGCCGCCGAACGGAGCACCATGATCAGCGCCTTCGGTCGTGCCCACTACGTGCGCTACGACGAAAGCTCGGCCACTCGACTCGCCGACATCGCCGAGCGAGTGCGCGACGAATTCTCCGGTGACCTCAGGGAGCTGGCTCGGCGCAGTGACCGCGACGCGCAGTCGGCCAAGCGAATGTTGGAGAGATTCGAGGGCATTGGCGACACCGGGGCCGATATCTATTTGCGTGAGATACAGGACGTCTGGACCTGGGTGCGCCCGTACTTCGACGATCGGGCCACCGCGACGGCCAAGCAGTTCGGCTTGCCGACCGATCCCGCCAAGCTCGCTGCGCTGGCCCCGCGCAACGCCAGCGCTGAACTTGCGGCCGCCCTGGTGCGTGCGTCGCTGGATGAGGATGTGCGCCGGCAGGTGACCGGTTGAACCGGCCGTGACTGTGAGAATCGGCACCTCTGGGTGGTCCTACAATCACTGGGCCGAGGTGCTTTACCCGCCGGGCTTGCCAGCCGCACGCCGCTTGGCCCGTTACACCGAGGTCTTTGACACGGTCGAATTGAACGCCAGCTTTTATCGCTGGCCCAAAGATGCGACGTTCGCCGGCTGGCGAGACCGAGTGCCCAACGGGTTCACCTTCTCGGTCAAGGCGCACCGCGGTCTGACGCACTACCGCCGGCTGGCCAACCCCGAACCCTGGATTGAGCGGTTCGAGCGATGCTGGAAGGCACTGGGTGATCGTCGCGGAGTGCTGTTGGTGCAATTGCATCCGGAGCAGCAGCGCGATGACGCGCGCCTGGATCACTTCCTGGCCAGCATGCCGCAGTGGATCCGGGTCGCCGTCGAATTGCGGCATCCGTCGTGGAATGACCCGGCGGTCTACCAGCTGCTGGAACGCCACCGCGCCGCCTATGTGGTGATGAGCGGTGCCAACCTTGCCTGTGTCCCCTGCGCCACCACAGACCTGGTGTACATCCGCATGCACGGGCCCGAACCGGCGTCGCTGTACACCGGTTCCTATACCGACAGCGACCTGCGATGGTGGGCGGAGCGCATCACCGAGTGGGACGGCGAGGGCCGTGATGTGTGGATGTACTTCAACAACGACATCGGCGGCCACGCCGTGCGGAATGCGTTGTCGCTGCGCGAATTGCTGAGCTGAACGCGCGACCCTCGGCTACTCGGCCTTCCAGGTGTGGTCGATGACGTCGGGCGGATGTTGGGCTTGCAGACGTTCTCGCTCGGCGCGGCGGCGCTTGATCCGCAACCGGGCGTCCGCAGGCATCGCGACCAACTCGTCGCACGTCAGGTAGTACACGTCATCGACGACGTCGATCAGGTCTGCGGCGACGCGACGAGATCCCAATTCGCGCAGAGTCATCCGGAGTTCATGGGTGAAACGCAGGGTGGTGTCGTGAGCCAACTCCCGCGAGCCGCGGGCACTGGCGGTCAGCCGCTGACTGAACTTAGCCGGTGGCCGCGGCGGCGCGGGACTGGTCGCGGTCTCAGCTGCCATCATCAGCAGCGACGCCGGATCATCACCGAAGGTCGGGTTGGCCAACTCGGCTTCGCCGCGACCACGGTGCCACAGTTGCGCGACGGCCGCATCAAGTGCGGCGCCCGCGGCCGGAGACAGGGCGCGAATACTGGCGGCGTTGCCTTCCCGGGCTAGCCCGCACAATGGCGGGTCGGCCCGCAATACGTCCGCGAGCGCGGCTGTCTCGGCGGCGATCCGGCTGCTTTCCATGATGGCGCCCAACCCCGATACGCGTGCCTCGGCGGGGTTGTGTTCCAGCAGTGCTGCTCTGATGCCGGTGTCGAGAACCCACAGCCCGGTCAGTATCCAGCCCTGGTGAATACGGTTGCGTAGCAGGCCGATTCGCACTTCCAAGACGGCCTCGGGCGATGAGGCCAGTTGCGGGGCGTCAAGGTGCTCGGTGGTTGCGGCGGTGAGGTAGGCCTGGGTGTCGGCCCGCAGGTGCCGCAACAGCGCGAGCGATCGCGCTGTCACGACCACCTTGGTGACCGAGCCGAGAGGTCCGGCCGCGACCGGGGGGCGGCCCATCGGCAGTAGTTCGGTGACTTCGGCCTGGGCGCCGAGGGAGCGCTGCGTGACAGCGCGTTCATTCCAGCCCGGAAGTTGCGACGCGGCAACGACATTCGTTGAGATTCCGACGTAGGGTCGGTGACCGAAGACCGCAATGGCTCGATGCGCCCACTCCTCGGCGACGACGTCGCCAACGGCAAGCACCTGACCCATCGCCCGACCCGCGGCGCGCAGCCCGCTCACCTGCACGTCGAGCGTTACCGGAGTCAACGGTCCGGGCAATGCCTCGGCTAAGGCGGCGGCGCTGAAGACCGGAAACCGCGGATCGATCCGGTCGTCGAATTGGCCTTCCAGCCCGTCGGGTGCGGCGGAGTCCAGCAGTGGTGGCTGGGAGCGGTGCGGCGCCTCCACCGGCAGGGGCAACAGGCCTGATCCGGCTACCGCGCCGGACGGGTGCAGTCTGCGCCCCGCCAACCCGCGGCCGGTGTCGACGATCGCGTCGAGCGCCTGCCAGCCGAACTCGAAGTTCCAATCTTCTCGCGCGGCAGCGGTATTCATCTCCGGTATCAGCTCGTCCCAGCTACGGACGCCGTGCAGCCGCAGTCGCGGGTCGACCGACCGCAGTAACCGCCACGCGGTCACCACGTTGATGGTGTCCGGAGTGGCCAGATCGACCACGCCGGTGCGGTCGGTGCTGACCGCTTGGACGACGAAACGGACCAGGTCGTCGAGGTGCAGCACCCGCATCGGGCGCGCGGAGACTTTGTTGCGCATCAACGTGGCCACGGTGCGGCACACCATCCAGTCGAGGTGGCGGCCGACCGGCGGGGCGATTCGGATCACCAAGCCCGGTGTCCACCCAGTCGACACCAGCGATTCGGCTTGCCCATAGAGGTCCGGACGTCCGGCGGCCTGGGTCACCAGCAGCATTCGCGCGCCCGCGCGGGCGGCGGCTTGGCTGACTTGGGCGACACCGGGAATACCGGCACTACCCGGTGCGGTGCTGTCCACTGGGGCGAGATGGATGACAGCGTCGGCGTCGGCGGCTAACTCTGAAAGCACGGGATGGTGCAGCGGCGCGCAAACGAATTCGACGTCGCTGTGCAGAGCCTGATGGGGACGCGGGCCGATGCCGCTGACGCTGTGTCCGGCGGCGACCAGCTGGCGCGTGACCTGCCGCCCAACGGCGCCGGTGGCGTCGGTAACCAGGATTTGCACCTGGCCTCACCTCCCCCGACGTCTCGTGATGACAATAGGCAGGCGGCGGTGGCTGCGCGACATTTGAGTCTGGAACGTGACCCTAACTGTGACCCTCGCGCAAAGTTGCCGCACTGTGCGGTGTCGACCGGCTGCTATTGAAGTACCGCGCTGCCGTCGGCAGCTACCGCAACCTTCGCGCCGCCGATGTCTTCAGTGACGGTCGATTCAACGTCGGCACGATCGGTGATGACCGCCAAGGCGCGCGAGTCGTCGGGTGTGCGCACCGCCACGAACGCCTTCTCCGGTCGTCCGTCCCGGTCGAATGGCGTCGTCCAGGCTTCGACGGTTCCGACGCCCTCCCATTCGACCAGCCCGGTGCGGGTGGGCTCGCGATCGACCGTCGGCTGCACATCCTCCCAGCGGAATTCCGCGGGCGGCTCGGTGCTGTAGACGCCGAAGCTGTGCTTGGTCAGGAAGCCGCCGTTGGCGGTGATCAGACCACGCCGGCCGGGGTTGGCGATCAACAGCTCGGCCATGGCGGCGATGGAGTGGGTGACGTAGTTGCTCCACGGCCCGCCGGCGAACGTGAGCCCGCCGGTCACCGTCAACGGCCGGGCGGGATCGTCCACCGGCAGGCCCAGCTCGGCGGCGGCGACTTGCACGGCAGAGGGGAAGCAGGAGTACAGGTCGACATGGTCCACGTCGTCGATGCCCAGCCCGCACAGCTCGAGCGCCCGCGCGCCGCCGATGCGGATCGCCGGTGACCGGTGCAGTTCGGCGCGCTCGGCGATGGCCGAGGTGTCGTGCGCGTCGGTGCCCGCGTGCGGGTAGACCCACCGTTCTTCGGGCACGCCCAGACGCCTAGCCTGCTCGACCGACGTCAGGACCAGGGCCGCGCCTTGGTCCACCATGTTGTTGGAGTTCATCAGCTTGGTGTACGGCCAGCTGATCATGCGGTTGTCCGGGCCGGCCTGCCAGATCTCCTCGGCGCTCACCGGTTTACGGATCCAGGCGTTCGGATTGTCGACCGCTACCGCGTTGAACCGCGCCCACAGCTCGCCCACGCGCCGGCGGTGGTCGTCGGTCGACTCGCCGTTGGCCAGCCGCAGCGCCTGCTCGAACAGCGGGTAGACGAAGGCCGGTCGATCAAGCTTGATCTTGATTTCGGCGTCACCGGCCATCGGGACGTCGTCATCGGCGACCTGCGGCATGGGGACGGAGCTGTCTTGCTCGGTCCACACCAGCCTGGCGCCCAGCTTTTTGAGGCCGGTCCTGGTGCGCCATGTCTCGGCGCCGGCGATCAGGACGGTGTGCGTGTTGCCCCGTTGAATGTCCAGGCAGGCCTGGTTGACCAGCGATTGCGGGGTGTTGCCGCCCACGCTGCTGTAGCCGGCGTGGTAGTCCTTCAGGCCCAGGCGTTCGCCCAGCAGCAGACCGGGATTGCGGTAGTGGGCGGACAAGATATTGACCACGCGGACGGAGTCGACGGCCTCGATCACCCGAGGATCCGCCGCTTGTCGGGCGGCGGCCACCATCAGGTCGACCGGTTCGACGGACGGCTTTTCCGGGTCGATCTCGTCGCGATGGTTCACCTGGCCGGACGCGATGAGCACCGGAGTCCTGGGATCGACGGGCATGCCCTCGAACCTATCGCGGGGGTAGTCGAGGCGGCGCCGCACCCTGGCGCGCTGCTAGGCGCTCTAGGTGTTGTCGGCCGGCACGAACAACGCTCGATCGGCGATCAGCCGCTCGATTTCCTCCCCGGTCATGCCGAGCAGGTCGCGGCATATCTGCCGGGTGTGCTCGCCGGGCAGCGGCGCGGGGCGCTGTGGTGCGGGCGGAATGTGGCGAAACGGCGCGGGGCCCGTCTCGGCGGGCAGCGGACGCTGGATCAGCGGGTGCACCAAGTCGCGCAGCACAGTGCGCTCGAGCAGTTGCGGGTCGGACCGGAGATCTGCTGGGCGGTTCATCGGACCGGCCGGTACACCGGCGGCCTGCAACACGGTGGCGGCTTGCACCGGCGTGCGGGTCTGCGTCCAAGTCGACACCGCAGCGACCAAATTCCGACGGTAGGAAACCCGCGCCGCGCCGGTCGCAAAGCGCTCGTCTGCCGCCCACTCCGGCTCGCCGAAAACGTTTGTGGCTAAACGCCAATCGTCGTCGGACCGGATGGAGATGACACACCATTCGTCGTCACCCGCGCACGGATAGACGGCGTGGACGCTGGTGTCGGCGCGAATGTCGTCGATGCCACCGGCCCGGGCGGCCTCGGTGACGAACAACGTGTCCAACTGGTTGACGACCGCTTCGGCTTGGGAGACATGGACATTGGCGCCCGAGGCACTGCTTTCGCGACGGATCAACGCCGCCAACGCCCCGATCGCGGTGATCCGACCGACGACGTGATCGGGAAAGATCGTCGTCGCGTCGTAAAAAGCATGGCGCGCGGCGTCTTGGGGCGCTTCGTCAGACGTCCAAAGCCGGGTCACGCCGGTGGCGGCCCGCACCAGAGGCCCGTAGCCCAGTCGGTTGGTCCACGGTCCGTGGTGCCCGTAGGCACTGCTGCCGGCGAGCACAATCCGGGGATTCAAGGCGCGCAGCGTCTCATAGGAGAAACCCAGTGCGGTCAGGGTTCCGGGTTTGAAGTTGGTGAACACCGCATCGGCTTCGGCGACGAGGCGAGCGAAGATCTTCTTGCCTTCATCGTTGCGCAGATTCAAGCCCAGCCCTAATTGGTTGCGGTGCGTGCGCGCGAACGAATCACTCATCGCGTCCCCGACACGGGCCTGCCGCAACCCGTCTGGGTAATCGGCACTTTCGATCTTGATGACTTCGGCGCCCATGTCGCCGAACAACCGGCCGACCTCGCCTCCGGCGACGATGATCCCGAGGTCCAAGATGCGCAACCCGTGCAACGGGTAGTCGCTTGGTGGACCTGGCCGCGGTGTCGGGGCCGGCTGACTGCGCCAAGCCGATTCGTCGTGGCCGGGTGCCGGGGGCGCCTGCCGCAAGCCGCAACGTTGCCCGTCGACGACGAAATATCCGGTCGGCGCGGTGACGGTGACGCCGGGTGCCAATGTGATGTCGGTGATGGCGTCCACCGCGGCGAAGTGTTCGGAGGCCAAGATCCGCGACGGCGTCAACACTGCGGCGATTGGGACTCCGCGGGCCTGGCCCGCCACCACCAGGTCCTTCATCGTCTGGTCAACGAACAACGTCTCCACTAGACCGCTGATTCGGGGCCAAGCCGCGAGACGTTCCCCGATGAGTTCGTACTTGGGATCTTGGAACTGCTGCGGCTCCCCCAGCCAGCCGCGCAACGCCCGCCACTGCCGCGGCGCCATCACACACAGCCGAACGTAGCCGTCGCGGCATGGGTAGATCGGGTAGGCGTCCTGATTCTGCGGGCGTCCCCGCCACGGCTCGGTGGCGGTGGAGCCGGCCGCGACCTGCCCGTGCGCCCCGAACGGCGGATCGAGGGCCATGACGACCGCGTCGAATCGGGAGAAATCGATGAAGTCACCCCTGCCGCTGCGAAGTCGGTGGTAGTAGGCCAGCAGGACTGCCCAGGTCGCCTGGACGGCCGCGGTCGCCGACGCGATGCCCTCGGGTGGGAGGACGGGGGTACCGATGCTGGGCCCTGAGCGCGACAGTGCGCCTGACATGGCGTACAAGACCGGATCGGTGGCGCGCCACGACGATCGCGGGCCCGTCATCCCGAAGTCGGTGACCGACAGCGCTATTAGGTGCTCATAGCGATCGGCCAGCTCGGCGCACGACGTCCCATACGTCGCGGCCCGACCGGGAAGCCCGCAGTCCACCACGATGTCGGCGGTGGCGGCGAGGTCGAAGAACCGGCGACGATCCTCTGCGTTGCCCGGCTCCAGCACGGCGCTGCGCTTGTTCGCATTGTGCAGGGTGAACGCGATGCTCGATCCGGCGACGGTCGGTAGTGCGGCGCGGGTTGGGCAGCCGCCCTTGGGTTCGATCTTCAGCACGTCGGCACCCAGGTCGGCAAGCAGGCGGGTCACCGAATCGGCGTCGCCGCAGGACAAGTCGAGCACGCAGACGGCGTCGAGCAACCCGTCGGTCATGGGGCCACGGTAGTCGTCGCGGCGGGGCGGCCAGCGACTCAGACCGGCGCGCGCTGGTAGCGCAGTTCCTCCGCCGGCGAATCGCCGTAATTGCCCGTCCGCCGAGTTCCGTCGAATGCCCAGCCGTCACGTTCGTAGAACCGACGCGCCCGGTCGTTGCCCGCCAGCACCCACAACGACGCTCCGGCAACACCCAAGGCGCGCAGCCGGCGCCGGGCGGCGATCATCAGCGAACGCCCCACTCCCCTGCCCAGGTATGCCGGGTCGACGTAAAGCGCCATCAACTCACCGGAATTCGGCAAGTCGTCGGACAGACCAGTGGTTGCCAAGCCGCAGATGGCCGAGCCGTCGACCGCGACCAGGGTGGACGGCAACCGCACACCGACACGACCGAAGGTGTAGCGGCTGGCCCACGTTGCGGGCGACAGGTTGTCGAGGTAGTCCTGCGCGATCAGTCCGCGATAGGCCCACTGCCACGATCGGACGTGTACCGCGGCGACCGCCGGCGCGTCTTCGGCGACCGCGGGCCGAACGTGCATCACGCCTGCAGTATCGCGCGATCCGCGGCCGTACTCCGGACATGTGGTTGAGTGGCGTGCGGGAGGCGTGCGATACGCGCGGAGAGGTTGGCAGGCATGGGCACAGGCGACCTCGATGTCTTGGTGATCGGCGCCGGATTGGCCGGATTGCGGTGTGCGAACGTGCTCGCCGCGGCCGGGCGCGAGGTCGGCGTGTGGGAGGCCGGCGACGATGTGGGCGGCCGGGTACGCACCGATGTGATCGACGGCTTCCGCTGCGACCGGGGGTTCCAGGTCCTCAACCCCGCCTATCCGGAACTGGGACGCGCCGTGGACATCGCCGCTCTTGACCTGCAAACCTTTGGCGCGGGTGTGGCGGTGCGGCGCGAGCATGACGCCGCGGTGCTGGTGCACCCACTGCGCGAACCCGCGCGGGTGCCCAAGATGATCGCCTCCCGCGCGGTGGGACCGCGGGAAACGCTGGCGCTGGCGCGGTGGGCCAGTCCCGCACTGCGACCGCGTCGATTGAAGACGAGTGATCGCGACGAGACGCTGCGCCAGGCCTTGGATCGCTGCGGTGTGCGCGGCTTATCCCGTCGCGTCATCGACCGATTTCTGGCCGGAGTGCTGCTCGAGGACACTGGTGCCACGTCGAACGCCTTCAGCCTGCTGCTGGCCCGCTCCTTCGCGCTCGGAGTCCCGGGTCTGCCCGCCGACGGCATGCGGGCGCTGCCGCGCCAGCTTGCCGAGCCACTGGCGGATCGTGTGGTGCTCAACCGCACGGCGACGCACGTCGAGCGCACTGAGCAGGGATGGCTGGTGCGCAGTGACGACCACGCCGTCAAGGCCCGAGATGTGGTGGTGGCGACCGACCCGCTGCAGGCCGCCGCGCTGACCGGTCATCCGGCGCCTCGCACGCACGCGGTGGTCACCGACTGGTGGAGCACCAGCGAGGCGCCTGCGCCGCTGCCGATGCTGTGGGTGGACGGCCGGACCAAACCGTCCGGGCCGGTACTGAACACCGCGGTCATCAGCGCCGCCGTACCCAGTTACGCGCCGCAAGGACGCCACCTGATCAGCGCGTCGGCCCTGCTGACAGACGACGGCGCAGAGCCGCCGGAGGCGGTGACGCGCCGCCACGCCGCGGACATCCTGGGCGGCGACGGGCACGGCTGGGAATTGGTGACTCGACACGTCATCCGACACGCGCTGCCGGCTCAGCCGCCGCCGCTGCGCGTTCGGCAGTCGGTCCGCATCAGCGACGGCTTGTGGTGGTGTGGCGATCACCGCGATACCGCGTCCATCCAGGGAGCGCTGGTCAGCGGACGACGCACGGCCGAGGCGCTGATGACAGCGCGTGGCTTGCCAGTTTGACCGGCCGCAGCGACGGCCGGGTTGTTGCACTGAGCGGCGACGAGTGTTCTGCTTACTCGAGTTGACACCCGTCAAATCTCTGGGAGGACGGCAATGGCAGGCAAGGACGCGCAATCCCTGGGCCTGAAGGTCCGCGGCAAGGTCGTCGTCATCACCGGCGGGGCGCGAGGTATCGGTTTGGCGACCGCGACCGCGCTGCACCGGCTGGGCGCCAAGGTCGCCATCGGCGACATCGACGAGGCGACGGTGAAGGAAGCCGGCGCCGACCTGGGTCTGGACGTGCACGGCAGGCTCGACGTCACCGACCGGGAATCCTTCACCGAGTTCCTCGACCAAGTCGAGCGTCAACTCGGACCCGTCGACGTGCTGGTCAACAACGCGGGCATCATGCCGGTAGGCCGGATCATCGACGAGCCGGACGCGGTGACGCGACGCATCCTGGACATCAACGTCTACGGGGTGATCCTGGGCAGCAAGCTGGCGGCCGAGCGGATGGTGCCACGCCGTCAGGGCCACGTGATCAACGTCGCGTCGTTGGCCGGGGAGATCTACGCGGTAGGGCTGGCCACCTACTGCGCCAGTAAGCACGCGGTCGTCGCGTTCACCGACTCGGCCCGGTTGGAGTACCGATCGGCCGGGGTGCACTTCTCGATGGTGTTGCCGTCCTTCGTCAACACCGAGCTGGTTGCCGGCACCTCGGGGATCAAAGGTTTTAAGAACGCCGAACCCTCGGACATCGCCGACGCCATCGTCGGGCTGATAGCCCGGCCCAGACCCCGGGTGCGGATCACCAAAGCGGCGGGCGCGATGGTCGTGTCGCAGAAGTTCATGCCTCGCCCGTTTGCCGAGGGATTGAACCGGATACTCGGCGGCGAACACGTTTTCACCGATGACGTCGATGTCGCCAAGCGCCGGGCCTACGAGTCGCGCGCCCGCGGCGAAGGGGAGTAAACCCGTTCCTGATGAGCTCAGCATCCGCTGCCGTACCGGCAACCCTCTCCGACGACGAACTCACCCTGATCGACGCCTATTGGCGGGCGGCCAACTATCTCTCGGTTGGCCAGATCTACCTGCTGGACAATCCGTTGCTCACCGAACCGCTGGCGACCGAGCACGTCAAACCCCGGTTACTGGGGCACTGGGGCACCACGCCGGGGCTCAACCTGATCTACGCCCATCTCAACCGCGTCATCCGCAATCGCGACGCCAACGTCATCTACGTGACCGGGCCGGGCCACGGTGGTCCCGGGTTGGTCGCCAACGCTTACCTCGAAGGCACCTACAGCGAGGTGTACACCGGGATCGAGGAGAACACCGAGGGCCTGCGCAAGCTTTTTCGGCAGTTCTCCTTCCCCGGCGGCATCCCCAGCCATGTCGCCGCACAGACGCCCGGATCCATCCACGAAGGCGGTGAGCTGGGCTACGCGCTGGTGCACGCTTACGGCGCGGCGTTCGACAACCCGGACTTGGTGGTGGCCTGCGTCATTGGTGACGGCGAAGCAGAAACCGGCCCGCTGGCGACCAGTTGGCACTCCAACAAGTTCCTCAACCCCGCCGTCGACGGCGCGGTGTTGCCGATCCTGCACCTCAACGGATACAAGATCGCCAATCCCACTGTCCTGGCCCGCATCCCGCACGCCGAGCTCGAATCACTCCTGCGCGGGTATGGCTATCGTCCGATCACGGTGGACGGCGACGACCCCGCCGCCGTGCACCAGCAGCTGGCGGCCGCGCTGGACGATGCGTTCGACGACATCGCCGCCATTCAGCACGCCGCGCGCGGCGGTGAGCAGACTGAGCGTCCGGTGTGGCCGATGATCGTGCTGCGCACCCCCAAGGGCTGGACCGGTCCGAAGGTCGTCGACGGCAAGCAGGTAGAGGGCACCTGGCGTTCCCACCAGGTGCCGTTGTCCGCCACGCACGACAACCCCGAGCACCGCGCGCAACTCGAGGAGTGGCTGCGCAGCTACCGGCCCGAGGACCTGTTCGACCAGGACGGCGCCTTGCGACCGGAGTTGAAGGCCGCCGCCCCCACCGGGGATCGTCGGATGAGCGCCAACCCGCACGCCAACGGCGGCCTGCTGCTGCACGACCTGGACCTGCCGGATTTCCGCGACTACGCGGTCGAAGTAAATGAGCCGGGCGTGAAGGTGCACGAGGCAACGCGAGTGCTCGGCACCTTCCTGCGAGACGTCATCAAGCGCAACCCCGACCGGTTCCGGTTGATGGGACCCGACGAGACCGCCTCCAACCGGTTGGACGCGGTGTTCGGGGCAACCGACCGGGTGTGGGTCTCTGACGTCGAGGACGGCGACGAAAACCTCGCGCCCGACGGACGGGTGATGGAAGTGCTGTCCGAGCACTTGTGCCAGGGCTGGCTGGAGGGATATCTGCTCACCGGCCGCCATGGACTGTTCAACTGCTACGAGGCGTTCGTCCACATCGTCGACTCGATGCTCAACCAACACGCGAAGTGGCTGGGCACCTGCCTGGAACTGCCTTGGCGGCAGCCGATCGCGTCGCTGAACTACCTGCTGAGCTCGCATGTTTGGCGCCAAGACCACAACGGCGCCTCACATCAAGACCCGGGGTTCATCGACCTGGTGGCCAACAAGCGCGCCGAGCTCACCCGGGTCTACCTGCCGCCGGACGGCAATACCCTGCTGTCGGTGGCCGACCACTGCCTGCGGAGCCGCAACTACATCAACGTGATCGTGGCGGGCAAGCAACCGGCGCTGGCCTACCTCGACGCCGAAGAAGCGATCGCGCACTGCACGCGGGGGTTGGGCATCTGGCAGTGGGCCAGCACCGCGACCGGAGATCCGGACGTGGTGCTGGCCTGCGCCGGCGACATCCCGACACAGGAGACTTTGGCCGCGGCCGACATCCTGCGCCGCGAGCTGCCCGACCTGGCCGTACGGGTGGTCAACGTCGTCGACCTGATGCGGCTGCAGCCGGATTCCGAGCACCCGCACGGGTTGCCCGACCGCGAATACGATGCGCTGTTCACCCAGGACAAGCCGGTCATCTTCGCCTACCACGGCTACCCGTGGCTGATCCACCGGCTCACCTATCGCCGCGCCGGACACGACCACATGCATGTACGCGGATTCAAGGAACGCGGTACCACGACGACTCCGTTCGACATGGTCATGCTCAACGATCTCGACCGCTTCCATCTGGTCATGGACGTCATCGATCGGGTCGACCAGCTGGGCAGCCGGGCGGCGGTGCTGCGCCAGCGCATGGCCGACGCCCGCATCGCGGCGCGGCGCTATACCCGCGATCACGGTGAGGACGACCCGCAGATCAGCGGTTGGACTTGGGGCGCTTGAGGCTGACTGGGCCGCGAGACTGCAGCCACGTCGCGCCGCAACGGCGTGTCGTCGCCGTGGTTGCGGTGTCGCGCGATCGGCGGCGGCGACACCGCTAGCCTGTGCTGGTGGCAAAGGTAGTGTCCGTCAACCTGGCGCGCTTCTGTGAAAACCCCGACCCGCGGGCGATGGCGAAGATGACGGGTATCGACAAGGCGCCGGTCAGTGACGCGGTGCAGGTGCGGGCACCGGGGCCGATGCGGACCGGCCTGGGCAGCGGGCTGGTGGGCGACAGTATCGGCAACCAGAAGCTGCACGGCGGCGACGACCAGGCCGTCTACGTTTACGCGCGCGAAGACCTCGACGTCTGGGAGGCCGAACTTGGCCGCCCCCTCACCGGCGGCATGTTCGGCGAGAACCTGACCACGCTCGGCGTCGATGTCACGCAGGCGCGCATCGGCGAGCGCTGGCGCGTCGGCACCGACGGCCTGTTGCTGGAAGTCTCGGCACCGCGCACCCCCTGCCGGACATTTTCGGCGTTCCTCAATCTCAAGCACTGGATCAAGACGTTCACCCAGGCCGGCAAGCCGGGCGCCTACCTTCGGGTGATCACGCCGGGCACCGTGCGCGCCGGTGACACCATCACCGTCGAGCACCGCCCCGACCATGACGTCACCATCGCGCTCGCGTTCGCGGCCCGCATGTCTCAGCCCGAACTGCTGCCCCGGCTGCTGCAAGCCGACGCGTTATCCGCCGAGCTGAAGTCCTATGCGCGCCGCCGGCTCGCCGCGGCCGACGGCTGAGGCCCGTTCGCGCGGGTAAACTCGGCGGACGATGTCTGAGCACGCCGCGACGCCCGTTGAGGCTGTTTCCTCCCTCGACTCCTCCCTGGACCGATTCCGGCTTCATGTCGACATCGCCGTGGTGATCGCGGTGTTGGTGTTGACCAATTTGGTCGCGCACTTCACCACACCGTGGGCGAGCGTGGCCACCGTGCCGGCCGCTGCGGTCGGGTTGGTGGCGCTGGTTCGATACCGGGGCTTGGGCTGGGTCGACCTCGGCTTGGGGCGCGAACACTGGAAGTCGGGCATGGGATACGCGCTGGCCGCCACGGCCGTCGTAGTGTCGGTGATCGCTGTCGGTGTGCTGTTGCCGCTGACCAGGCCGATGTTTCTGAACAACCACTACGCGACCGTCTCGGGCGCTCTGGTCGCTTCCATGGTCATCATCCCGTTGCAGACTGTCATCCCCGAGGAGTTGGCGTTTCGTGGTGTGCTGCACGGGGCGTTGGACCGCGCCTGGGGATTCCGCGGTGTCGCCATGGCCGGGTCGCTGCTGTTCGGGCTGTGGCACGTCGCGACGTCGTTGGGGCTGACGAGCAACAACGTCGGCTTCACCCGACTGTTCGGCGGCGGCGTCTTCGGAGTGCTGGCCGGCGTCACCCTGGCCGTGCTGGCCACCGGCGCAGCGGGATTCGTGTTCAGCTGGCTGCGCCGGCGCAGCGGCAGCCTGATTGCGCCGATCGCCCTGCACTGGTCGCTGAACGGGATGGGTGCCCTGGCCGCGGCTCTGGTCTGGCACCTGTCCACCTGAACGGTTACACCAACAGCACCGCGGCTCCGGCGATGCGTCCGGTGCTGAGGTCGGTCAGCGCCCGGTCCGCTTCCGCCAGTGGATATTCCGGTGTGGTGACGCGAATGTGGTGCTGGCCGGCGAAGTCCAGAAACGCCCGCGCGTCGGCCCGCGTGTTCGATGTGACCGACCGAACCTGACGCTCTTGAAACAAGTGACGCTGATAGTTCATTGCCGGAATGTCGCTCAGGTGGATTCCGGCGATGGCCAGGGTGCCGCCCCGGTCCAACGCCTCCAGTGCGGGCAACACCAGATCGCCGACTGGGGCGAACAGGATCGCGGCATCCAAGTGCACCGGCGGTGGATCGGCGGCGTCTTGCGCCGAGGCGGCGCCCAGCTCCAACGCGAGCTCGCGAGCGCGCTCCCCCCGGGTCATCACGTGCACCTCGGCACCTTGGGCCAACGCCACCTGCGCGGTGATATGGGCACTGCCGCCGAACCCGTACAAGCCCAGACGGCCGCCGGGCGGCAGATCGGCGCGCAGCAACGAACGGTATCCGATGATGCCGGCGCACAGCAGCGGCGCTAATTCGGTGTCGCTGTAGCCGCCGGGCAAGTGATGTGCGTATGCCGCTGGCACCGTGGTGAATTCGGCGTAGCCGCCGTCGGCGTCCCAACCGGTGTACCGAGAATTCGGGCAAAGGTTCTCGCGGCCGCTACGGCAGTATTTGCAGAAGCCGCATGTGTGCCGCAGCCACGCGACACCCACTCGATCCCCCACCACGAAATCATCGCCCGCTTCGGACCCCACCTCGATGACTTCTCCGACCACTTCGTGGCCTGGCGTCACCCGGTCGCGGTGAACGGGCAGGTCGCCTTCGGTGACGTGCAGGTCGGTACGGCAGACCCCGCACGCTCGGACGGCGACCAGCAGATCGGCCGGTTCGGGCCGCGGCACCTCGGTGGTAACTCGTTGCAGCGGAACCGTTTCCATCGGGCCCGGTTGGCGAACCTGCCAGGCGGTCATGGTGGTCGAGGCTGACGCCATCACCCCATCATGCCGCCGGTTTCGGACCGCCCGATCTGCTGGGCCGGTAGCGCGGCTACTAGAGGGTCCGAGTGCGGGAGGTGGCGAACTTGTAGATGAGCAACAGG
>NZ_LZLE01000315.1 GCF_001673155.1 Mycobacterium sp. 1423905.2
GGCCTCGAGTAGTACGGGGTGACCACCAGCAGTCCGTGCGCACCCTCGGCCGCCGAGGCCTTGGCGAGCTTGATGCTGTGCGCTGTGTCGTAGGTGCCGGCGCCGCCGATGACGCGAGCCCGGTCGCCGACCGCCTCCAGGACGGTCCGCAGCAGTTCCACCTTCTCGTCGTCGGTGGTGGTCGGGGACTCTCCGGTGGTCCCGGATACCACCAGGCCGTCACAGCCTTGGTCCACCAGGTGGGTGGCCAGGCGCGCCGCCGCGGCGGTGTCGAGGGCGCCATCGGGACCGAATGGGGTTGCCATCGCGGTCAGCAGGGTTCCCAGGCGCGCGGGAGCGTCGAATCCGACGGTGCTCACGGTTGTCCAGATTACCTGGCGTCGGCAAGCGCTTTGGCAGGCGCGGCGGTGTGGGGCCTCAGGCTTCGGTCGCCAGCGGACTCGTGGCGACCTCGGTGCCGTCGGCCAGGGTGGAGACCTCGAAGTCGGCGAACACCGCAGGCGCGACGTCGAGGAGTTGGCGCAGGCAGGCGATGGCCAGCCGCCGGATCTCCACGTCGGCGTGCTCACTGGCGCGCATGGCGATGAAGTGCCGCCAGGCCCGGTAGTTGCCGGTGACGACGATGCGGGTCTCGGTGGCGTTGGGCAGCACCGCACGGGCGGCTTGGCGGGCTTGCTTGCGGCGCAGGATCGCGTTGGGCTGGTCGGCGAACTTGGCTTCCAATCTGGCCAACAGTTCGGTGTAGGTGGCACGGCTGGCGTCGGCGGCTTCGGTCAGGATTCGTTGCAGCTCCGGGTCGTCCTCCATGCCGGGCGGCACCACGACCCGCGCTTCGGATTCGGGCACGTAGCGCTGGGAGAGCTGGGAGTAGGAGAAGTGCCGGTGCCGGATCAGCTCGTGGGTGCAGGACCGGGAGATGCCGGTGATGTAGAACGACACGCTGGCGTGCTCGAGCACCGAGAAGTGCCCGACGTCGATGATGTGCTTGATGTAGCCGGCGTTGGTGGCGGTTCGGGGGTTGGGCTTGGACCAGCTCTGGTAGCAGGCCCGGCCGGCGAATTCGGTCAGCGCCGACCCGCCGTCGGCGTCGGTGACCCACGGCACGTCTGTGGGCGCCAAGAAGTCGGTCTTGGCGATCAGTTGCACGCGCAGCGGCGCGGTCTCGGCCACGGCGGATAACCCTACCGACCGCCGAACGGGCGCGAGTCTGCGCTGGCGGCATCGAGACTGC
>NZ_LZLE01000316.1 GCF_001673155.1 Mycobacterium sp. 1423905.2
TGACGATCCTCGAGGTCATGGCCGAGGCCATCGACGCGCCGGACGAGATGAGCCCGTTCGCCCCGCGGGTCACCACCATCAAGGTTCCGGTGGACAAGATCGGCGAGGTCATCGGCCCCAAGGGCAAGGTCATCAACGCCATCACCGAGGAGACCGGCGCGCAGATCTCCATCGAGGACGACGGCACCGTGTTCGTCGGCGCTACCGATGGTCCCTCGGCGCAGGCCGCGATCGACAAGATCAACGCCATCGCCAACCCGCAGCTGCCCACAGTCGGGGAGCGGTTCCTCGGAACCGTGGTCAAGACAACGGATTTCGGTGCGTTCGTCTCGTTGCTGCCGGGCCGTGACGGCTTGGTGCACATCTCCAAGCTGGGCAAGGGCAAGCGCATCGCCAAGGTCGAGGACGTGGTGAACGTCGGCGACAAGCTGCGTGTGGAGATCGCCGACATCGACAAGCGGGGCAAGATCTCGCTGATCCTGGTCGCTGAGGACGACGGCTCGGGTGCCGCCGCCGATACGGGTTCTGGAGCAGCTCCAGCCGATGCCGCGTCGGTCAGCAGCTGACCCCGGGCGCCTGACGCGCCCGGAAAGTAATGGTGTGCGCCGTAGCACCTTGCCGGGCGGTCTGCGGGTCGTCACCGAATATTTGCCCGCGGTCCGTTCCGCTTCGGTAGGGGTGTGGGTCGGGGTCGGATCGCGCGACGAAGGCACCTCGGTGGCCGGTGCCGCGCACTTCCTTGAGCATCTGCTGTTCAAGTCCACCCCCACCCGCACGGCCGTGGACATCGCACAGGCGATGGACGCCGTCGGCGGTGAACTCAACGCGTTCACCGCCAAGGAACACACCTGCTATTACGCGCACGTGCTCGACACGGACCTCGCCCTGGCCGTCGACCTGGTCGCCGACGTGGTCTTGAACGGTCGGTGCGCCGCCGACGACGTCGAACTGGAACGCGACGTCGTCCTCGAGGAGATCGCCATGCGCGACGACGACCCCGAGGACGCGTTGTCAGACATGTTCTTGACGGCGTTGTTCGGTGACCACCCGGTGGGCCGGCCGGTGATCGGCAGCGTGGAGTCGGTGTCGGCGATGACCCGCGCGCAATTGCACTCGTTCCACGTGCGGCGTTACACCCCCGAGCGGATGGTCGTCGCGGTGGCCGGCAACGTCGACCATGACGATGTGGTGGCGCTGGTGCGCGAGCACTTCGGGTCGCGACTGGTCCGTGGCCGCAAGCCGGTCGCGCCGCGCAAGGGCGCGGGCCGGGTGAACGGCCACCCAGGGCTCACTTTGGGCAAACGTGACGCCGAGCAGACCCACGTGTCGCTGGGGGTTCGCACACCGGGCCGCGGCTGGGAGCACCGCTGGGCACTGTCGGTGCTACACACCGCCCTCGGCGGCGGACTGAGTTCCCGGCTCTTCCAAGAGGTTCGCGAGTCCCGCGGGCTGGCCTACTCGGTGTATTCAGCGCTGGACGTCTTCGCCGACAGCGGCGCTTTGTCGGTGTACGCCGCCTGCCTGCCGGAACGTTTCCCCGAGGTCATGCGGGTCACCACGGCGGTGCTCGAAGCGGTGGCGCGCGACGGGATCACCGAATCCGAATGCCGCATCGCCAAAGGCTCGTTGCGTGGCGGGTTGGTGCTGGGTCTGGAAGACTCCGGATCACGGATGAGTCGGCTGGGCCGCAGTGAGCTGAATTACGGCGCCCACCGCAGCATCGAGCACACCTTGCAGCAGATCGAGCAGGTCACCCTCGAGGAGGTCAACGCCGTGGCGCGCCAGCTGCTCAACAAGCGCTTCGGTGCCGCCGTTGTCGGCCCTTATGGCTCGAAACGAACACTGCCGCAACAACTTCGGGCGATGGTAAGTTAGCCGGATGGTACTGGGCTTCTGGGACATCGACGTGCCCATCGTCGGTGCGCCGATGTCCGGGGGGCCGGGTACCCCGGCGTTGGCCGCGGCGGTGTCAAACGCCGGCGGGCTGGGCTTCGTCGCCGGCGGCTATCTGAGCGCTGAGCAGTTCGCTGAGGACATCATCGCCGCCCGTGCCGCCACCACGGGCCCGATCGGGGCCAATCTGTTTGTGCCGCAACCGAGTGTGGCCGACTGGGTGCAGTTGGAGTATTACGCGGAGGAACTCGAAGAGGTCGCCGACCACTACCGAGTCGAGGTGGGCCACCCCGTCTACGGCGACGACGATGAATGGGAACGCAAGCTCGAGGTGCTCGCCGACGTCCGCCCGGAAATGGTGTCCTTCACGTTCGGTGCGCCCCCACCTGATGTCATTCGCCGGTTGAGCGCGCTGGGCCTGCTGGTGTCGGTGACCGTCACGTCGGCGTACGAGGCGGGGGTCGCCGTCGCGGCCGGCGCGGACAACTTGGTTGTGCAAGGGCCCGGGGCCGGCGGACACCGAGGCACCTTCGCGCCCGATATGGATCCAGGCGAGGAATCACTGCACCAGTTGCTCGACCGGATCGGCGCCTCTCACGACGTTCCGCTGATCGCTGCCGGCGGTCTGGGCACCGTCGACGACGTCGCTGCCGCGCTGCGCTGGGGCGCGGTCGCCGCGCAGGTGGGCACGGCGTTGCTGCTCGCCGACGAGGCCGGCACCGACTCCGCCTACCGGGTGGCCCTGAAGAATCCGCACTTCGACTCCACCGTGGTCACGCGCGCGTTCTCCGGCCGGTACGCCCGGGGCTTGGCGAACAACTTCACCCGCTTGCTCGATCATGTTGCGCCGCTGGGCTATCCGGAGGTTCATCAAATGACCGAACCGATCCGGGAGGCGGCAGTGCAGGCCGAGGACCCGCACGGGACGACGCTGTGGGCCGGTACGGCCTACCGCAACGCCCAAGCCGGCCCGGTGGCCGACATCGTCGCGGCGCTCAGTCCCTACTGAGATGGACCTGTCTCGCCGACAGCTGCTGTTGGGCACGGCGGCGGTGCTGACGCTGACCGGCTCGCCCCGCGCGGTCGCCGAGCCGGCCGGTCGCATTGACGAACTCGAGGACCAATACCACGCCATCGTCGGTGTCTACGCGCGCGACCTCGCGTCGGGCCGGGCGGTGACGCACCGCGCCGACGACGCGTTCGCCATGTGTTCGACGTTCAAGGTCTACGCCGCGGCGCGTGTGCTGCAGAAGTGCGAGCGCGGCGAATTGGATCTGGCGCAAGCAACGTTCATTGATCCTGCTGCGCTGCAACCAAATTCACCGGTGACAGCGCCGCATGCCGGTGACACCATGCCGCTGTCGCTGTTGTGCGCGGCGGCACTGCAGCGCAGTGACAACACCGCGGCCAACCTGCTGCTGCAGGCCATCGGCGGCCCGCCGGCCATCACCGACTTCGCTCGCTCCATCGGCGATGACCGCTCCCGACTGGACCGCTGGGAGATCGAACTGAACACCGCCATCCCGGGCGATCCCCGTGATACCAGCACACCACGGGCGTTGGGCGGCGGCATTGAAAAGCTGCTCACCGGAGCCGTTCTCGCGTCCTCACAGCGCAGCCAGCTGGAAACCTGGATGCGTGGCAATGTCACCTCGACCATGCGGGCCGGGCTGCCGCCGGGTTGGACCACGGCCGACAAGACCGGCACCGGAGACTACGGCAGCACCAACGACATAGGCGTGGCGTACGGTCCCGACGGACGGCGGGTGCTCTTGGCGATCATGACCCGCTCGCAAGCCGACGACCCGAACGCCGACGCGCTGCAGACGCTGATCGCCGACGTGACCAGGGCGGTGTTGCCAGCGCTCGCCGGTTAGGCCAGCACGGTGGCCGGTGGCAGCCAAGGCAGGCCGAGATCGGCGCCGACCTGTTCGCAGAGCAGCGCACCGTCATGGGTCGAAAGACCATGGGCCAAAGCGGGATCCGCCGCGCACGCCGATCGCCAGCCGTGGTCGGCGAGCTCGAGCACATAGGGCATCGTCGCGTTGGTCAGCGCGAACGTCGACGTCTTGGGCACGGCGCTGGGCATGTTCGCCACGCAGTAGAACAATGTGTCGTGTACGGCGAAGGTCGGGTCGTCGTGGGTGGTCGGCCTCGAGTCTTCGAAACAACCGCCCTGGTCGATGGCGATGTCGACGAGCACCGCACCGGACTTCATGTGCGCCACCAGCGAATTGGATACCAGCTGAGGTGCCCGGGCGCCGGGCACCAAGACCGCGCCGACTACCAGGTCGGCCTGCTTGACAGCGTTCTCGAGGTCATATGCCGAGGAGTAGCGGGTGTGTACGGCGCACTGGGCGTCGAGTTGGCGAAGCCGGCTGAGGTTGACGTCGAACACCGTGACGGTCGCCCCCATGCCGCCGGCTACCCGCGCGGCGTTGTACCCGGCAATGCCTCCGCCGATCACGACCACGTTGGCGGGTTCGACACCCGGCACGCCGCCCATCAGCGCCCCACGACCGCCGTGCGTGCGCATCAGGTGGTAGGCGCCCACCTGAGCCGCGAGCCGTCCGGCCACTTCGCTCATCGGGGCCAGCAGCGGCAGGGTGCCGTCGGCGGTTTGCACGGTCTCGTAGGCGATCGACGTGGTACCCGCCGCCAACAACGCATCCGTGCAGGGTCGCGATGCCGCCAGATGCAGGTAGGTGAACAGGACCTGGTCCCGCCGCAGTAAGCCGTACTCGGCGGGCACCGGTTCTTTGACCTTGAGCAGCAAGTCAGCGTCGGCCCATATCTGTTCGGCCGGGCCGATCAGTTGTGCGCCGGCCGCCTTGAAGTCGGCGTCGGTGATGGCCGAGCCTTCTCCGGCGCCGGCTTGAACCAGCACCTCGTGGCCGCGATTGACCAGCGCTGCAACCCCGGCCGGGGTGATCGCCACCCGGAACTCGTTGTTCTTGGTCTCGGTCGGAATGCCCACCCGCATGTCTCAAGTGTGAAAAACATTCGACAATACCGCAATTAGCATGATGATCATTCTTTAATATGGCCTGATGAGTGAAGGTATCACGGCCGATGCGATCCCCGCGGGGTATACGTCGAAGGATGTTCGGGCCGCCGACATCGACGAGGTGGATCACCGGATTCTGGCCGTCCTGCACGGTGACGCGCGGATCAC
>NZ_LZLE01000317.1 GCF_001673155.1 Mycobacterium sp. 1423905.2
TGGTGCGCCGCCACAAGCCGCGCGGGTTGGCCGCGTCACGCCAGAAGTTGTACAGATACTCCCCGCGGCGCACCACGCTGGACAGCTACCGCACCGACTCGCCGCAGTGGGACGTGTTGATCGACGTCGACGCGCTGGGCCGCGCCGATGACCGCAAGTGGGTATGGGCCGGCGCTGGGGTCATCGAGCCGGAGCGCATCCGTGCACTCGTGGGCTTGTCCCCGGGCGGGTCGGACGCCTCTGTGGTGCGCGAATTCGACATGCAGACAAAGGAATTCGTCGACGATGGCTTCCAGCTGCCGGAAGCCAAGTCCCAAGTCGCCTGGGCCGACCCGGATACCGTGCTGGTGGGCACCGACTTCGGGGACGACTCGCTCACCGACTCCGGCTACCCGAGGGTGATCAAGCGTTGGCGCCGCGGCACACCGCTGGCCGAGGCCGAGACGGTCTTCGAGGGCGCGCGTGAGGACGTCCGGGTGTTCGCCTCGGTGGACCGCACACCGGGCTTCGAGCGCACCGTGCTGGGCCGCGCGCTCGACTTCTGGAATGACGAACTGTACGAACTGCGCGGCGCGGAGCTGGTCCGCATCGATGCTCCCACCGACGCCGGCGTGTCCATGCACCGCGACTGGATCCTCATCGAACTTCGCACCGACTGGTCCGTCGGTGACACCACCTACCGCGCCGGATCCTTGATCGCCGCTCGATACGAGGAATTTCTTGCCGGTACAGCCACATTGAGCGTCGTCTTCGAGCCCGACGAACACACGTCGCTCAACCACTACGCCTGGACGAGGGACCGGCTGCTGATGGTCACCCTGGCCGACGTGGCCAGCCGCGTCGAGGTCGTCACACCCGGCAGTTGGCAGCGCGAACCGCTGCCCGGCCTTCCTGCGGCAGCCAACACCGTCATTGTGGCCGCCGACGACACCGGCGACGAGTTCTTTCTGGACTCCAGCGGATTCGACGCACCCTCGCGGTTGATGCGCGGCAGCGCAGCCGGGGAACTGACCCTCATCAAATCCGCGCCCGCCTTCTTCGATCCCGAAACCGTCAGCGTGGCGCAGCATTTCGTTGCCTCCGCGGACGGCACGGCGATCCCCTACTTCGTGGTGCGACCCGCCGGCGCCGACGGGCCCGGGCCGACCCTGCTGTACGGCTACGGCGGCTTCGAGACGTCCAACACGCCCAGCTACAGCGGAGTGCTGGGCCGGCTGTGGGTGTCGCGCGGCGGCACCTACGTCCTGGCCAACATCCGCGGCGGCGGTGAATACGGGCCGAACTGGCATACCCAGGCCATGCGCGAGGGACGCCACAAAGTGGCCGAAGACTTCGTCGCGGTGGCCGACGACTTGGTCAGCCGGGGCATCACCACCGTCGCCCAACTCGGCGCCCAGGGCGGCAGCAACGGCGGATTGCTGATGGGCATCATGCTCACCAAGTACCCGGAGCGGTTCGGCGCCCTGGTCTGCAGCGTGCCGCTGCTGGACATGAAGCGCTACCACCTGTTGCTGGCCGGGGCCTCCTGGATGGCGGAATACGGCGACCCCGACAACCCGGACGATTGGGCGTTCATCTCCGAATACTCGCCCTACCAGAACATTTCGGCCGACCGGCGGTATCCGCCGATTCTGATGACCACCTCCACCCGCGACGACCGGGTGCACCCCGGCCACGCGCGCAAGATGACCGCCGCCTTGGAGGCTTCAGGTCACCAGGTTTGGTACTACGAGAACATCGAGGGCGGCCACGGCGGCGCGGCCGACAACGAGCAATTGGCGTTCAAATCCGCGTTGAGCTACTCGTTCTTGTGGCAGACGCTGACTGCCTGAGCGGTTCGACGGTGAACTCCAGGGTCAACTGGTTCAGGGACGTGTCAGGTTGCCTCAGCTGCGGGGCAGCTCGTGGTGGAGCCGGGATTCGACGCGGTCCAGCTGCGCGGCCACCTCGGCGTGGCCGTTGTCGGCCAGGACACGGCCCAATGTACTCAGCGCCCGGTCGAGTTCGGTGGTCAAGGGATGCCTGGTCACCGTCGGCAGCGCATAGCGCACCTGGGCGGTTGCCAGGCGTTGGTAGTCCGCCGGCAAGCACGGAATGGACATGGCGAAGACGTCGAGCACCCGCGCGCAGGTCTGATGTTGTCCGCCCTCGATAGCCCCCACGGCGATATTGGCCAACGCCGACAACACTTCTGGCACCATGTCGTCGCGGTAGACCACCGCCAGCCGCTCGTCGTCGGAGCCTGTCCCGTCCCTCGGGTCCGATCGGGACCACAGCGCCAACAGCGTGTGCAGTCCGTCGACGCTCACCAACGCGGCCTCCGGGTCCCGCTGGGTCGCCGAGGCCCACCCCATGCTGGACAGTTGGTGGACGCCGTAGCGGGATTCCCGGTTGAGCTGGCGCTCCCTGCCGCAGCGCAAGGCGTCGAGCACCGCCTCGGCCAGCTGATCCCGGTCAGCGGCGTCTTCGGCCCGCACCACGGCCAATTCGGAGCCTCGGACCATGTGACTGCCCAGCCTAGTACTGAATTCGATCTCGGCGGGTCCCCGTGTCGCGTCCAGCGCGCGCCCCAGCCGGTCCAGGCCGATGTCGACCAGGTAGCCGCTGCATTCGGCGCGCACGGTGGTGGCAGGCAGGTGGGCAAGCTGCGGTTGCGTGCGCACTCGCGGCAGCCACTTCTCCTGCTCGGCCCGGGTGGTCAGGGTCAGCTGCACGATGCGCTCCACCACTGACGGCGGACGGAGCTGGTCAAGCACCAAATAGCCGAACACGACCAGCCCGATCATGGCCAGCACGCTGAAGACCAGTGCGGCGACGGTGCTGAACACCGCCTGATCCGGGTCGACGAGCGTCAGCACCACTACGAAATTGGCCGACAGTCCGGCGAAGTAGCCGAAGAATGCTTGGTTGACGCGCCGGCGCAGGAATTGTTCGACCACCACCCAGGTGAAGACGTCGGCCATCCGGTGCACCAGGGTGAGCAACAGGACGAAGGTGATAGTCATCAGCGAGATCATGCCGGGCGCCACCGTGCGCAGCATCGACTGATTCTCTTGCGGCGGAGCAAGTTTCGCCAAGGCTTGGGTGAAGGGCCGCAGCCAGCCCGCGTCGACGCCGTCGAGCACGCTGGTGATCACCGCCAGCACCACAAATCCAGCGATGATCGCCAGCGGCAAAGCCAGGAATTCCTGCAGCGCCCGTCGCGCGCCACTTTCTCGCTTCGGACGCACACTTCCTCCCGCGCGGACACTTCCGCCTCCGCGTAGTACCCCACTGCCGTTCCGGCCAACCAGCACGTCTAGCAGCCACGCGCGGTGGGCACCCTTGCAGTCATGTCTGCACCGCTGCCGGGAATCCTGCAATCGCTGGCGCCGCTCCTGGACCGACACGGCTACGCCGCGGTCCTTGTCCTGGTGGGCGTGGAAGGCTTCGGGGTTCCGCTGCCCGGGCAGACCGTGCTGGTCGTGGGCGGCATCTACGCCGCAACCGGGCAGCTGAACTTGGCCGCGGTCTTGGCCTTAGGATTTCTGGCGGCCGTCGGCGGCGACAACATCGGCTATGCCATCGGCCGGTTCGGCGGCCGGCGACTGGTCGTGCGATTCGGTCGCTACGTGTTCCTCACCGAAGACCGAGTGGCCGCGGCCGAGCGGTTCTTCGCTGCCCGCGGCAATATCGTCGTGCCCGTCGCTCGGTTCGTCGACGGGCTACGCCAGGCCAACGGCATCGTCGCCGGCATGGCGGGCATGGGCTGGTGGCGATTCTTGACCTACAACGCGCTCGGCGGCGCCGCGTGGGTCGGCCTGTGGGTGTCCCTCGGATACCTGGCCGGCGACCACATCGGGGCGATCTACGAGCGGATCGAGCGCTACCAGGTCTACCTGCTCGCGGCGTTGGCGGTGGTGGTATCCGTCGTGCTGGTGCGGTGGCTGCGCAAGCGCCGATCACGCAAGGAGCCGGCCGAACCCGTGGCCGCCGAATCGCCGGCCGGTTTGTAGCCGACCCTTGACACCCGAGTCCGCCGGCGGCTTCGCTTCGGGACATGCCCGCACCCGAGTTCGAGACGCTGCTGTACACGACCGCCGGATCGGTCGCCACCATCACGTTGAATCGGCCGGACCGGCTCAACACGATCGTGCCGCCCATGCCCGACGAGATCGAGGCCGCGATCGGGCTGGCCGAGCGCGACCACGACATCAAAGTCATCGTGTTGCGCGGCGCCGGTCGCGCGTTCTCCGGCGGTTATGACTTCGGTGGCGGCTTCCAGCACTGGGGCGAGGCGATGATGACCGACGGTCGCTGGGACCCAGGCAAGGACTTCGCCATGGTCACCGCCCGGGCCACCGCGCCGACCCAGAAGTTCATGGCGATATGGCGGGCGTCGAAACCGGTGATCGCCCAGGTACACGGCTGGTGCGTCGGCGGCGCCAGTGACTACGCGCTGTGCGCCGACATCGTGATCGCCAGCAATGACGCGGTGATCGGCACCCCGTACAGCCGCATGTGGGGGGCGTATCTGACCGGCATGTGGTTGTACCGGCTCAGCCTGGCCAAGGTGAAGTGGCATTCGCTGACCGGCCGGCCGCTGACCGGGGTGCAGGCCGCCGAAGTGGAACTGATCAACGAGGCGGTGCCGTTCGAACGGCTCGAAGCCCGCGTCGCCGAAATCGCCGCCGAGCTGTCGACGATCCCGCTTTCCCAGCTGCAGGCGCAGAAGCTGATCGTCAACCAGGCTTACGAAAACATGGGGCTGGCGTCCACACAGACACTGGGCAATATTCTCGACGGCCTCATGCGTAACACTCCGGATGCGCTGGCGTTCATCCAGACCGCAGAGACCCAAGGCGTGCGGTCTGCCGTCGAGCGCCGCGACGGCCTTTTCGGCGACTACAGTCAAGCGCCCCCGGAGCTCCGGCCGGATCCGTCTCACGTGATTCTTCCTGATCGCGATAGGTAGTGAGATGAGCTACAGAAAGTCGGCCGACCCTCTCGCCAGACCTTGAAAAGTGCTACCGTAATCGATATGTCTCGGCTAAATAACAGCCTGCGCACAGGCGTCTTTGTTGCACTTCTCAGTGTGGCCGCCGCGATCTTCCCCGCGACCGCATCGGCGGACTCCACCGAAGACTTCCCGATCCCCCGCCGCCAGATCGCGACCACGTGCGACGCCGAGCAATACCTAGCCGCCGTCAGAGACACCAGTCCCGTGTACTACGAGAGGTACATGATCGACTTCAACAATCACGCGAATCTCCAAGAAGCGACGATTAACAAAGCGCACTGGTTCTATTCGCTGTCGCCGGCCCAGCGCAGGGACTACTCGGAGAACTTTTACAACGGCGACCCACTGACATTCGCGTGGGTCAACCACATGAAGATTTTCTTCAACAACAAAGGCGTGGTCGCCAAAGCCACCGAGGTATGCGACCAGTACCCGCGCGGTGACATGTCGGTCTGGAACTGGGCGAACTGATCGTGCCCAAGTTCATCGGGTTGGCGATGGCCGCAGCGGTTGCCCCGATCATGTTGTTCTTCGGTAGTGGCTCCGCGCACGCGGATAATGACCTGGGTAAACAGTGCTCACCCGAGGGCGCGAAGGTGTGGGGCAACCCTGGTCCGATTTACTGCCAACGCCAGGCTGACGGCCAACTGCAGTGGGTGTCCATTCCGGCCGGGGCAATGTGCGTGGCGTTCTGCGTGAACGACCCATTCGCCGGTCCTTAAAACCCGGGGATTCCCCCGATTGGGGGACAATCAATTCATCCTGCCGATGGCCGATCGGCGTATGTCGCGAGCCATGACCAGCGGGAAGACTGGCTGACGTCATAAAAGTACGGTTTTCCTCGGATGCATCTAGGAGAACGCGGACAAATACCCGCGGTCGACCCTTGCCGCGGCGGGCCGAACGAACCCATAATGGAAACTCCGGCCCCCGCCTCGATTCCGCGGGCGTGCAGATGGCGGATTTGACTGCGGTCGGGAAGCTGGAGGTCGTCGGATGAGCCCAACTACTGGGAACGGTATTCCAGGTGCTCTGGTCGACCTCGACTGGCACACGGTTAGCTGCCAGTCCGAAGCGGGCTGTTCCAACCGGGCCACCCACATCGTTCATCTTCACGCCGTGGACTCCTGCGACCACCCGAATCTCGACCCGTTCGGCAACACCGTCGAGATCCTGTGCATCGCCTGTCTGTGGCAGGCCGCGGCCGAAGCGCTCGCCCAGGTGGGCCGGCTGCGGGGCGCCGAGGCGGTGCACTGCCTCACCTGCGGCGCGCCGGTGTCGGAGTTGAGCGACATCATGCGCGACGCCGCAGCGCTGTAGTTTCGCCCCAGCTCAGTAATGCGGGCGCGCGGCCGACAGGCGGTCCGTGTTGGCCTCGTCGGCGTCGGGCTTGGGATCCAGCAACGCACGCACCGCGGGACGTGAGCCGTAGGGCCGCAGCATCTGGCTGGCCGGCCGGGGCCGCACATGCTGGGGCCACCAGAACCAGCGCCCGAGCAGAGTAGCCAGCGACGGTGTCATGAATGACCGCACCACCAAGGTGTCGAACAACAGACCCAGCGCGATCGTCGTGCCCACCTGAGCCATCACCGTCAGCGGGCTGAACATGAACGTCGCCATGGTGGCCGCGAACACCAGCCCTGCCGAAGTCACTACCGAGCCAGAACCGGCCATGGCGCGGATCGTCCCTGTCTTGAGTCCGGCGTGGATCTCCTCTTTGAACCTCGATATCAGCAGCAGGTTGTAATCCGAGCCGACCGCCAGGAGCAGGATGATCGCCATCGCCAGCACCATCCAGTGCAGCTTGACGCCCAGAATGTATTGCCATAAGAGCACCGAGAGGCCGAACGAGGCGCCCAGCGACAACAACACCGTGCCAACGATCACAAAGGCCGCGACAACACTTCGGGTGATGATCAGCATGATCACGAAGATCAATGTGGCAGCTGAAATACCGGCAATCATCAGGTCGATGTTGGACCCGTCGTGCATGTCCTTGTACGTGGCGGCGGTGCCACCGAGGTAAACCTTGGAGCCTTCCCAGGGGGTGCCCTTGATCGCCTCGTGCACGGCCTGCTTGATCGGCTGGATGAGGTTGATGCCTTCAGGAGTCGCCGGGTCGCCTTCGTGCGAGATGATCAACCGGACAGCGTGCCCGTCCGGCGAGATGAACTGCTTGAGACCGCGCGCGAAATCCGGGCTCTGAAACGCTTCCGGCGGAAGGTAGAACGTGTCGTCGTTCTTCGCTTTGTCGAACGCATCGCCCTGGGCGGTGGCGTTGTCGGCCTGAGCCGCCGCCTGGGCATTGAGACCCATCGTGGTCGCATAGTTCGACATGATGGTGTCGAGATTGCGCTGCTGGCTCTCGATCTGCGGCGGTATCAACGCCACCAGCTTGGGCTGAATCTGGTCCAACTTGTCGAGATTGGCGCTGAGGGCCAAGATGTTCTGCGCCACCTGGTCGATTCCGTCGAGCGCATTGAAGATGGACCGGATGGCCCAGCAGACCGGAATGTCGTAGCAGTGCTTCTCCCAGTAGAAGTAGCTACGAATCGGCCGGAAGAAGTCGTCGAAGTTGGCGATGTCGTCGCGCAGCGCTTCGGTGATCTGCACGGTTTCTTTGGTCAGCTTGGTGGTTTCGTGGGTCGTGTTGCTGAGGTCCTGGGTGACTTGCATCTGCTCGTGCAGCGTTGCCATCGTCCTTCGCAGCTCGTCAGCTTGGTTCAGCAGGTTCTTGGCCTGCTCATCCTGATAGTGCTGGGTCTGAAGCCGCGCCGCGGCCTGTGCACCCATCTGGAAACCGAGGGTGCTGTGGTCGAGCGGCGTGCCCAATGGCCGGGTGATGGTCTGCACCCGACCGACGCCGGGGATGTGGAAAATAGCCTTGGCGACCTTATCGAGAACGAGGAAGTCGGCCGAGTTGCGAAGGTCATGGTCGGTTTCGATCATCAACAGCTCGGGATTGAGCCGGGCCGGGTTGAAATGCCGGTCGGCAGCCGTGTAACCGACATTGGCCGGGGTGTCCGCCGGTAGGTAGTGACGGGTGTCGTAGTCCGTCTTGTATCCGGGCAGGGCGAGCAGACCGACCAGAGCGACGGCGATAGTCACCGCGAAGACTGGCGCTGGCCAGCGGACGATGGCAGTGCCGATCCGCCGCCAGCCCCGAGTTGCCAGTTTTCGCTTCGGATCCAGCAACTTGAAGAAGCTGGCTACCGTCAATACCGCCGGGCCCAGCGTCATCGCGGCAATGACTGCCACCAGCATGCCGACGGCACACGGCACACCCAGCGTCTCGAAATATGGCAACCGGCAGAAACTCAGGCAGTACATCGCGCCGGCGATGGTCAGACCCGACCCCAACACGACGTGCGCCGTGCTGTGGAACATCGTGTAAAACGCTTCTTCGCGCGTCTCACCCAGACCGCGGGCTTCGTGATAGCGGCCGACCACGAAAATCGCGTAGTCCGTTCCCGCGGCGATCGCGAGCAAGACCAGCAGGTTGTTGGCAAAAGTGGAGAGTTCGATGATCCCGTAGTTGCCGAGCACCGCGACAACGCCTCGCGCTGCGGCCAATTCGACGAACACCATGAACAGCACCGCCAGGACGGTGACCAGCGAGCGGTAGACGAAGAGCAACATCACGAAGATCACCAGGATGGTGATGAGAGTGACTATGGCGACGCCCTTTTCACCCGCATGGGATTGATCGGCGATCAGTGGACCCGCGCCGGTGACGTAAGCCTTGATTCCTGGCGGCGCGTGCACCGAATCCACGATTTTGCGGACGGCGTCGCTGGACTCCGCGCCCAGTCCACCGCCCATGTTGCCCGCGAGGTAGACCTGAACGTATGCGGCCTTCTGGTCGTGGCTCTGGGAGCCCGCGGCCGTGAGTGGGTCACTCCAGAAATCCTGGACGTGCTGCACGTGCTTCTTGTCTTGCTCGAGTCGCTTGACGATCTCGTCGTAGTAGCGGTGCGCCTCAGCCCCGAGCGGCTTTTCGCCCTCTAGCACGATCATCGCCGAGTTGTCGGAATCGAACTCTTTGAACGTCGATCCGACGCGCATCATCGACTGAAACGACGTTGCGTCTTTGGGACTCTGCGACACCGAGTGCTTTTTCGAGACGACCTCGAGCTGCGGCGCGGCGGTGTTCGTCACGAAGACGATGCCCAGCCACACCAGGACGATCGGTACCGCCAGCCGATGGATCATCCGGGGCAGGAAGGGCGGGATCAGCGGCTGATCGACGCGCGGTGGTCCCTCGGTCTCGGTGGTCTCGCTCATGCGGACTTGTCCAGGCAGTAGACGAAGGCGTTCACGGTCTGCTCGGGAGGCGACTGATTCGGCGCTTTGATGACGTCACCGCGCCCGTCGTTGTTGTTGACGAGGAACCGGCAGGCGATCCAACTGCCGTTTCCTTGTGCCATCAGGTTGGCCGGGATGCCGGGCTTCGTTGACTTCAATTCCGTCTTCCAGGGTAGGGGCACATTGAGGGCCTGCTGAGGATGTGAATTTTCGTCCAGGTAATTGATCGTCGCCGTGCTGCCCGGTGCACCCCAGACCTCAAGCGTGATCGTCTTGGGGTTGAACTGGTCGATGACGTCACCGGATGAGCCGCCACCGAATGATCCGCTGTGAACGCCGAAGACATTGTGCAGTCGGTGGACGACGAATGCCGATACCGCAACGACGGCCAGAACCGTGAGGACAAGCCAGAACCGGCTGACGAGGCGCCTCAGTCTTCCGTCTTTGTCGCGCGGGCGAGTCGCTGCTTTGCCTTGGCCCTCTGCAGTGTCCGGCCGCCCCGATGGGTCGGTCCGTGGCTCGGTCATTGTCATGGCCGCGCTTTCTTAACCAGTGACGAGAGCCGCCAACTAATTAGCTTGGATGTCAACTTAGGCCCCCTAACCTAATGCAAACCCAGTAGTGCAGCGCGACGTGCATCACGACCCTGTGCATTCAAGGCGCGCGCGCTGGTCATCGAGTCCCCGAAAGCGTGCCGATGCAGGTCGCGCTGAGCACACGGGTGAGCGCGGGCCCGAATTCGATGTTCCATTCCGGCGGAAGGACTTCGGGCTCTTCCTCGTAGACGTCGGAGATCCTGGCCGGCGGATTGGCGATCTGCCAGAACGCCGCGGCCAGTGAGTAGGCGGCGATCAGGATGTCGAAGGCACCGGAGCGCCCGAGCGCGGGCAGGGCCCGCTCGATCGCGTCGGCCAGCGCAATCGCCGCAGCAGAGATCGTTCGTCGGATTTCAATGACGCGTTCGATCTCTACTTCGTGCTCAAGATGCAGATGCAGATTGGCCAGCAGGTCGCAGAACAGCGGGTCGGCGGCAAGGCCGCTGGCCAGGGTCTCGGCCACCCGCTCCGGCGTCATCGGCTCGGAAGCAGTCAACTTTTCGCACACCGTGCCCGACCACCGCACCCAGCCCTCGGCGGCCAAGTGCAACAACACCTCCTTGTGGGAGGTGAAGTAGCGGCGCACGGCGGAGTAGTGGATGCCGGCCCGGCTGGCGACCGCGGTCAATGTGACCGATGCGACCCCGGTTTCGACGGCCAGCGAGCGGGCGGCCTCCACCAGCGCCGCCGCACGTTGGCGCTTGTTCTCCTCGGTGCGGGCGCGTCGGAATGCGAGCTGCGCCACTGGGGGAGGATAACGCACGACGTGTGATTTGTATAACGCACAGCGGGTGATTTGGGCGGCGGAGCGTGCGTTCGCGTAGGTCGCCGCTCTATAATTCCGGCTTTTACGCACGTGATATGCGTTACACTTCAGCATGCGCCGGGAAGGAGTGAGGCCCGGCCGTACGCCGTGCTTTACTTAGGCAAGGCTTAGTAGCTCAGACCGCCGCGGTCCGCGAGCCGCCCAAATTGGTGAAGGGGAATTGAGATTTTCAGGGTGCTGGCGCGGACATGGATTCCGCTGGTGATCCTGGCGGTCGTCATCGCCGGGGGCTTCACCGTGCACCGGGTCCGCGGCTTCTTCGCCTCCGAGAAGCGCGAGGCGTATTCGGACAGCAACCTGGAAAACAGCAAACCGTTTAATCCCAAACAGATCTCGTACGAGGTTTGGGGACCGCCCGGAACGGTCGCCGACATCAGCTATTTCGATGTCAATTCCGATCCCCGACGCGTTGATGGAGCAGTGTTGCCCTGGTCGTTGCATGTCACGACAACCTTGGCCGCGGTGATGGGAAACCTTGTCGCCCAAGGTAATAGCGACAGCATCGGCTGCCGGATCACGGTGGACGGCGTCGTGAAGGCCGAGCACGTTTCCAACGAGGTCAACGCATTCACCTATTGCTTGGTGAAGTCGGCGTGACCACCACATTCGCCAACGAGCCCAACACCGGCACTCATGCCGAACGGCCGTTCATCGCCCGGATGGTCCACGCGTTCGCCGTGCCGATCATCCTGGGGTGGATCGCGGTGTGCGTCGCGCTGAGCGTGTTCGTGCCGTCGCTGGAAGTGGTCGGCCAAGAACGCTCGGTGTCGCTGAGTCCCAAAGAGGCGCCCTCGTACGAGGCGATGAAGCGCATGGGCGAGGTCTTCCACGAAGGCAACTCCGACAGCTCGGCGATGGTCATCCTGGAGAGCAATCAGCAGCTCGGCGACGAGGCCCACAAGTACTACGACGTCCTGATCCGCAAGTTCCGGGCCGACAAGAAGCACGTCACCAACGTCCAAGACTTCTGGGGAGATCCGCTCACCGCGGCCGGCGCGCAGAGCAACGACGGCAAGGCGGCCTACGTCCAGATCAACCTGGCCGGTAACCAGGGCGAGCCGTTGGGTAACGAATCGGTCGACGCTGTCCGCAAGATCGTGGCCGAGACCCCCGCCCCGCCCGGCCTCAAGACCTACGTCACCGGCGCCTCGGCGCTGGTCAGCGACATGCACAACAGCGGCGACAAGTCGATGATCAAGATCACCGTGACGACGGTGGCCGTCATCTTCCTGATGTTGCTGGCGGTCTACCGCTCGGTGGTCACCGTCATCGTGTTGTTGTTGACCGTCGGCGTGGAGTTGACCGCGGCGCGGGGGGTGGTCGCGTTGCTCGGCCACAGCGGGGCCATCGGTCTCTCTACCTTTGCCGTCAGCCTGCTCACCTCGCTGGCGATCGCTGCCGGCACCGACTACGGCATCTTCATCTTCGGGCGCTATCACGAGGCACGGCAGCTCGGCGAGGACAGAGACACGGCGTTCTACACGATGTACCGCGGAACCGCCCACGTGATCCTGGGTTCCGGGTTGACCATCGCCGGGGCCACCTTCTGTCTGAAGTTCGCCCGCATGCCCTACTTCGAAACCTTGGGTATCCCGTGCGCGCTGGGCCTCACGGTCGCGGTGCTGTGCGCGCTGACCCTGGGCCCCGCGGTGTTGACCGTCGGCAGCCGATTCGGGTTGTTCGATCCCAAGCGGCGCTTGAGTTTCCGCGGTTGGCGACGGGTGGGCACGGTGGTGGTGCGCTGGCCGCTGCCCGTGCTGGCCGCCACCTGCGCGGTGGCCCTGGTCGGCCTGCTCGCGTTGCCCGGGTACCGGATCAACTACAACGACCGGGCCTACCTGCCCACCGACATCCCGGCCAACGAAGGGTTCGCGGCCGCCGATCGCCACTTCTCGCAGGCCCGGATGAAGCCCGAGATTCTGATGATCGAGTCCGACCACGACATGCGGAATCCGGCGGACTTCCTGGTGATCGACAAGCTGGCCAAGGGGATCTTCCGGGTGCCGGGCATCTCGCGGGTGCAGGCGATCACCCGGCCGGACGGGACGGCGATGGACCACACGTCCATTCCGTTTCAGATCAGCATGCAAAACGCCGGTCAGGTGCAGACCATGAAATATCAGCGCGACCGGATGAACGACATGCTCAAACAGGCCGACGACATGGGCACCATGATCGTGACGATGCGCCACATGTACGACCTGATGACACAGCTCGTCGCCAACACCCACCGCATGGTCAACGACACCATCGAGATGCAGCAGATCACCACCGAATTGCGCGACCACATCGCCGATTTCGACGATTTCTGGCGGCCGATCCGCAGTTACTTCTACTGGGAGAAGCACTGCTACGACATTCCGATCTGTTGGTCGTTCCGGTCGATCTTCGACGCCCTGGATGGGCTGGATCAGATCGACGAACGACTCAACACGCTGGTCGCCGACATCAAAAACCTCGATGCGCTGATGCCGCAGATGATCGCCACCTTCCCGCCGATGATCGCGACCATGGAAAGCACTCGCACCATGATGCTGACCATGCACAGCACCATGTCGGGCATCTTCAGCCAGATGGACGAGATGAGCGAGAACGCCAACGCCATGGGCAAGGCGTTCGACGCGGCCAAGAACGACGACTCGTTCTACCTGCCGCCAGAAGTGTTCAAGAACAAGGACTTTCAGCGCGCCATGAACTCGTTCCTGTCCCCCGACGGGCACGCGGCTCGCTTCATCATCCTGCACCGAGGTGACCCGCAGACCTCCGAAGGCATCGCGAGTATCGACAAGATCCGCACCGCCGCGGAGGAGTCGCTCAAGGGCACCCCGCTCGAGGACGCCAAGATCTACATAGCCGGCACGGCGGCGGTGTTCAAGGACATCTCCCAGGGCGCCAACTGGGACCTGGTGATCGCGGCCATTTCGTCGTTGTGCCTGATCTTCATCATCATGCTGATCCTGACCCGTGCATTCGTGGCCGCGGCGGTGATCGTGGGTACGGTCGCGCTGTCGCTGGGCGCTTCATTCGGGTTGTCGGTGTTGCTGTGGCAGCACATTCTGGCCGTCGACTTGCACTACATGGTGTTGGCGATGTCGGTCATCGTGCTGTTGGCGGTGGGCTCGGACTACAACCTGCTGTTGGTCTCGCGGTTCAAGGAAGAGATCCATGCCGGGTTGAAGACGGGAATCATCCGGTCGATGGGCGGCACCGGCAAGGTCGTCACGAACGCGGGACTGGTGTTCGCGTTCACCATGGCGTCCATGATCGTCAGCGACCTACGGGTGATCGGGCAGGTGGGCACCACCATCGGCTTGGGCCTGCTGTTCGACACCTTGATCGTGCGCTCGTTCATGACGCCGTCCATCGCAGCGCTGCTGGGCCGGTGGTTCTGGTGGCCGATGCGGGTGCGCACCCGGCCGGCGCGCAGCCCTGCGTTGCCGGACAACGAGCAGCCCACCGAGCGGTTCATGGCTTACAGCCGGCCCGAGCAGGGTTCGAGCTGAGTCGCTGACAGCTCCGTCCACTCAGCGGCGGGCTCCGAATACGGGGTGTGCAGCAGAGTCACCCCACCACCGCGCTTCCGGCCGCGGACCTGGCCGGCTCGGCTGCCTTGGGCGCGCCGACCCCGACCAGCTACCGCACCTGCTTCAGCTATTCCGGACAGGTACCGGTGCAGCATGCGTTCGAGCGCCGCAGCTACGGCTGGTACGTCGACCTCGACCAACTCCCCCAGGTGTCCCGGTGGCTGCGGCCGTTCGTCGGCTTCGCCGCCGAGGATCATTTCGCCGGCCCGTGGGACGGTTCGCTGCGCGACCGGGTGCGTAGCTTCGTCACCGAACACGGCGCGATGCCGCCCGATGGCCGCATCACCGCGCTGCTGCAGGCCCCGGTCGCCGGTTGCGGATTGAGCCTTTTCTGGTGTCACGACCGCGACGGCACGGTGCGGCAGGTGGTCGTCGCGCTCAGCACCGCCGACGGCGGTCGGCATGCCTGCTTACTGCCACCGGCCGACGTGCCCGTCCTGGTCCGCGGACGCCTCTGCGCGCCGCGGATGCGCACCGGCACCAGCCACTACCTGGTGCTGGCGCCGCCCCCCGCCGACCAGGTGGACATCGTGGTGTCGTCGCACCACGAACACCGGCTGGCGTTCACCGCCGCGCTGCGCGGCGAACCACACCCGGTGCGGGCCTGGAACGCCGCGCCACGGCTGTGGTTTCAGCGCACCAAGGCGCGCTGGTCTCGGGGCGCGCGATGAAAGTGGGTGCCGGCGTGGCCAGTGGGACTACCGGTGGCGTTAGGCTACCGACCGATGACCGGACCCGCGCAGAGCAGCGACCTGGACGCCTTGCTGCGCCGGGTGGCCCGAGGCGACGATGCGGCATTCGCCGCGTTCTACGACCAAACCAAATCCCGGGTGTACGGACTGGTGACCAGGGTGCTGCGTGATGCCGGCTACAGCGAGGAAACCACCCAGGAGATCTACCTCGAGGTGTGGCGCACCGCCTCGGAATTCGACTCGGCGAAAGGCTCCGCGCTGGCCTGGCTGCTGACCATGACGCACCGCCGCGCCATCGACCGGGTGCGCAGTGAGCAGGCCGGCACACAGCGCGAGTCGCGCTACGGCATGACCAACGTCGAACCGGCCACCGATGTCGTCGCCGATTCGGCCATCGCCGGTGACGAGCGTCGTCGCGTCACCCAATGCCTGGACGCGCTGACCGACGCGCAGCGCCGCTGCATCGAGATGGCCTACTACGGCGGACTGACGTATGCCGAAGTCTCACAGCAGTTGTCGGCCAACCTCTCGACGATCAAGTCGCGCATACGCGACGCGCTGCGCGGGCTGCGCAATTGCCTGGAGGCCGCATGAGCGCCCCGGGTGACTTCGAACTCCTCGAGCTGGCCGCGCCCTATGCGTTGCACGCGGTCTCCGAGGCGGAACGAGCTGAGATCGACCGGCGAGTGGCGGCCGCGCCCGCGGCGGTGGCCTCGGCCTTCCGTGACGAGGTTCGTGCGGTGCGCGAGACGATGGCGACCCTGTCGGCCGTGACGGCCGCCGAGCCGCCGCCGCAGCTGCGCGAGGCGCTGCTGGACCGAGTCCAGCCCGCCCGGCCGCAATCGCGTTGGCGCAACGCGGCACTGGCCGCCGCGGCGGCCATCGTCATCGGTCTGGCGGCATTCGGGCTCGGTGTGCTGACCCGCCCGTCGGCGCCCCCGCCGCTCAGCGAGCAGGTGTTGACCGCTCCCGACGTCCGCACCGTCTCGCGCCCGCTGGGCAATGGCACCGCGACGGTGGTGTTCTCGCGTGACCGCAACGCCGGCGTGCTCGTGATGAACAATGTGCCACCACCGTCGCAGGGCACGGTGTATCAAATGTGGCTGTTGGGCACCAAGGGGCCCACGTCGGCCGGCACCATGGGCGCGGCCGCCGTGACGCCGTCGACCAAGGCCACGCTGGACGACCTCGGCAACTCGACCGCGCTGGCCTTCACCGTCGAACCGGGCACCGGATCCCCCCAGCCGACCGGCGCCATCTTGGCCGAGCTGCCGCTGCGCTAGATCAAGGCCGCGGCGGTGGCCTGACCACGCTGCCGCCCACCGCGGCGAGCACGCCCAACACGACCAAGCCCGCGCCGGCGATCAAGGCCAGGTTGAGCCACAGGTGCACACCGCGCTCGGCGTAGCCGACCATCACCTCAGCCACCCGCCTGATATCGCCGGTGGTCTGGTTGAGCGCGGTGTCGATCCACCGCGTGCCGGTTTCCAGCCCCGCCCACCCGAGCGCGCCGACCAGCAGCACCGATACGCCCAAGCTGGACATTGCCCGGCCCCGGCCGCGGGAGACCAGCAGCGTCAGCAATCCGCCGACTGCGCTGATGGCCACCGCGCCGATCGTCACGCCGGGCCCCCAGACCGCCAGTCGCCGCAGTTGCCCCTGGCGTATCGGCTGTGACACCGTCGCCGTCACCGGCACCCGCAGCGTGGCGGGCACGGTGACGTGGTAATCGTTCAGCATTTGCTGAATCGCCGGGTCCTTGAGCATGGGAGCCAGGTCGATCAGCCACTGGTCACCGTCTTGGGTGGACGCCGGATCGCTGAACACATACGCGTGCACGGCCCGGTTGAGCTGGGCGAACAGCTGGGGAAAGGCGGGGCCGGCGGTGAAGGAAGCGGCGGCGTCGTGCACCACGGAGCTGTCGATCGGGTAGCGGCCGCCGCCGTGCTCGATGATCAGCGCCATCGCGCGGGTGGTGAGTTCGCCGGCCATGGCCGACTGCAGCTGCGGGTCGGCGGCCGCCCGCTGCGCCAGCGCCGCGTAACCGTCCTCGTCGACGATGTTGAGCTGGATCCAGGCCGCCGGGATGGCCACAGCCAGTGCGATCGTGGTGACCAGCCAGCACAGCACCGCCACCGCGAATCGCACGCCCCCGAACCTACTGAATGCCTTTCAGGTAGGCGGCTTGGCCGAGGTGCTGAGCGCAGTCGTCGATGATGCTGACCAACCGGGCGCTGGCAGTCACCGGCGGGTCCCAGTTGGTGTCCACCACGCGGGCCAACTCCTCGGCCGTTACGCCGGCGACGTACTCCAGGGTCAACTGGTGCACGGCGCGGTAGTACCCGGCCAGCAGATCGGCCGGCGCGCGCACCTTGCCCACCTCCTGCGGGCCGTGCCCGTACCCGGTGTCGTCGCGCGGCAGGTCCAGGCCCAGCCGGTCCACCCAGCCGTCGCGGCTGTATACCTGCTCCACCCCGGCCACGTCGGCCAGTTGGGCGTCCTGGACTCGCGCGCTGTGCCAGAGCAGCCACGCGATGCTGTTGGCGTCGGGCGTCGGCCGGTAGGAGGCGACTTCGTCGGTCAGGCCGTCGGTGATGTCGTCGACATGTTCGATCAGCCGGGTGAACGCGTCGCGCAACAACTCTCGGGCGGCGGAATCGGGGTTGGCCATATCCGCGACCCTACGACAGCGCGCCGTGGCAGACCGCTTCGATGTTGTTGCCGTCCGGGTCGCGCACGAACGCACCGTAGTAACCGGGGTGGTATTCCGGCCACAGCCGCGGCTCATGCAGCGACTCGGCGCCCAGGCTCACCGCCGCCTGATGGAACGCGCGGACCGCTGCCTCGTCGGCGGCCTGGAACGCGATGTGGTTTTCCCGGTTCGGTCCCATCGTCGAGCCGTCGGCGATCCAGAACGACGGGTGCCCGTCTCGGCCGTAGCCGATCGCGACGCCGAAGTCCATCTGCCGCGAGAAGCCGAGCACACCTAACACCGCGTCGTAGAACCGCTGCGCCTTCGGGTAGTCCGCACAGTTGATTCCCAGGTGATCGATCACCCTTCAGATCCTGGCACGAGCCGCCGACACGGCCGTAGATTATTTGCATGACTTACGACCTCCTCATCCGCAATGGCACCATCGTTGACGGGTCGGGAGGTGAACCGTACGTCGGCGATGTGGCGGTGCAAGACGGGCTGATCAAGGCGGTCGGAACGGTGACCGGTGATGCGGTCCGCGAGATCGATGCCACCGGCTTGCTGGTCACTCCCGGTTTCGTGGACCTGCACACCCACTACGACGGCCAGGCCATCTGGTCGGAACGGCTGACGCCGTCCTCGGCGCACGGCGTGACCACCGTGGTGATGGGGAACTGCGGGGTCGGCTTTGCGCCGTGCCGTCAAGAGGACCACGACGTGCTGGTCGACGTGATGGCCGGGGTCGAGGACATCCCCGGGGTCGTGATGACCGACGGGTTGCCGTGGACCTGGGAGACCTTCCCGGAATACCTCGACGCCTTGGAGTCGCGACGGCGGGATATCGATGTCGCCGCCTACCTGCCGCACTCGCCGCTGCGGGTGTACGTGATGGGGCAGCGCGGCGCGGACCGGGAGCCGGCCACCGCCGAGGATTTGGCCAAGATGCGGGCTCTGGCCCAGGAAGCCATGGAAGTGGGGGCGTTGGGCTTCGCCTCGTCGCGGCTGACGATCCACAAGACCGAAAGCGGTTCGCCGATCCCCAGCTATGACGCCGCCCGCGAAGAGATCGAGGAGATCGCCAAGGGCGTGGTCGACGGCGGCGGCGGCCTGCTGCAATTCGTCCCCGACATCCCGGCCGGGGGCTACCAGCCGGTGCTGCAGACGGTGTTCGACGTCGCCGAGGATGTCGGGTTGCCGGTGACCTTCACCCTCGTCGTCGCCAACGCCGGCGACCCGACCTGGCCGGACGCCATCAACATGGTCGAGAAAGCCAACGCCGCCGGCGGGGACATCACCGCGCAACTGCTGCCCCGCCCGATCGGTCTGATCATCGGGCTGCAGCTGACCGCCAACCCGTTCGTGCTCTACCCGAGCTATCGCGAGATCGCCCACCTGCCGCTGGCCGAGCGCGTCGCCGAGATGCGCAAGCCGGAGGTCCGCGCCCGCATCCTGGCCGACAAGCCCGGCCACGGCCACCCGATCCTTTACGTCGCCCAGGCCTGGGACTGGATCTTCCCGCTCGGGGACAACCCCAACTACGAGCCGGACCCGCAGGACAGCATCGGCGCCCGGGCCCGCGCCCGCGGGGTGAACCCGATGGAAGAGGCCTACGACCGGCTACTCGACGACGACGGCCGCGCCATGCTGCTGGTCGCGACCAGCAACCTGGAAAGCAACTCTTTGGACACCGTCGGCAAACTTTTGCACCGCGACGACGTGGTGCTCGGTTTGGGTGACGGCGGCGCGCACTACGGCATGATTTGCGACGCGAGCTACTCGACGTACTTCATGACGCACTGGGCGCGCGACCGCAAATCCGGACGGTTCAGCGTCCCCGAAGCCGTTCGTGAGCTCACCTCGGTACCCGCCCGGGTGGCCGGGCTGGCCGACCGGGGGCGCATCGCCGTCGGCTACAAGGCGGACCTCAACGTCATCGACCACGGCGCCCTGCGGCTGCACAAACCGGTCATCAGTTACGACTTGCCGGCCGGCGGGCGGCGCCTTGACCAGACCGCCGAGGGGTACGTCGCCACCGTCGTCTCTGGTGAAATCATCGCCGAAAACGGCGTGCCGACCGACGCCCGCCCGGGCAAGTTGGTGCGCGGCCGGCAGTCCGCGCCGGTTCCCGCCTAGGGTGTTCGGGGCCGCTTTGAGCCGGCTGTGCGGCGGCTGAGGATGGCCCGGTTTTAGATTCCGATACGGCCACGGCAACCGGCGCTGCCGGGTAGTTTGGGTTGGTGACAAACCCGCATTTTGCGTGGTTGCCGCCAGAAATCAACTCGGCACTCATGTTCGCCGGTCCCGGGGCGGGGCCGCTCCTTGCCGCGGCCGCAGCATGGGGCAGCTTGGCCGAGGAGCTGGGTTCAGCGGCGGCGTCATTCAGCTCGGTCGCACAGGATTTGACCACCGGTTCCTGGCTCGGTGCGTCGTCTGCGGCCATGATGGCGGTCGCGACGCAATACATGTCGTGGCTGAGCGCGGCGGCGTTACAGGCCGAGCAGGCCGCTGCCCAGGCGACGGCAACGGCGTCGGCGTTCGAGGCCGCGCTGGCCGCCACGGTGCAGCCCGCGGTGATCGCGGCGAACCGCGGGCTGGTGCAAATGCTGGCATCGACGAACTTCTTCGGCATGAACTGGCCGGCCATCATGGACACCGAGTCCGCCTACGAGCAGATGTGGGCGCTGGACGTGGTCGCGATGGCGAACTACCACTTCGACGCGTCCGCGGCCGCCGCCCAGCTGGCGCCCTGGCAGCAGGTGCTGCGCAACCTGGGCATCGACATCGGCAAAAACGGCCAGTTCAACTTGGGCTTCGGCAACAACGGCAGTGGCAACATCGGCAACAACAACATCGGTAACAACAACTGGGGTAGTGGCAACGTCGGCAGCGGCAACCTCGGTAGCGGCAACACCGGCAGTGGGAACATCGGTAGCGGCAACACGGGCAGCAACAACTTCGGGTTCGGGAACTTCGGTAGCGGCAACATCGGCTTCGCGAACACCGGCAGCGGCGACTTCGGCTTCGGCCTCACCGGTGATCAGCAATTCGGCTTCGGAGGCTTCAACTCGGGCACCGGCAATGTCGGCTTCGGCAACTCCGGCAGCGGCAACGTCGGGCTGTTCAACTCTGGCTCGGGGAACCTCGGCATCGGTAACTCCGGCTCGCTCAACTTCGGGCTGGGCAACTCCGGCAACTCGATCGCCGGGTTCGGCAACGGCGGCATCTCCGCCACCGGCCTGTGGCACTCCGGGCTGAACGACGGTGTGCTGGGCTCCGCGCTCGGCGGGGACGTCGGCCTGAGCTCGGCTCACTACGCCACCGGCGGCCTGAGCACGGCCGCCTCCGGGATCTTGAATTCAGCTCTGACCGGCACCGGCAGCTTCGGCCCGGGCCTGGCGGCGTTCAACACCGCTCCGGCCGCTGCCGCCGCGGTCGCCCCGGTCAGCGCCCCCACCGGCGTCCTGGAGTCGGGTAACGCGAGCGCGGTCACGCCGAACGCGACCAGCAGCGCGGCCGCCAACTCGGCGCTGCGCACCACGAACGGGACCGGCTACGCCGGCGTGTTCAGCCCCGGCAACGACGCGGGGGTACGCAACCCCGTCGGCCGCGAGTCGATCCTCAACTCGGGCACCTCGGGGGTGCCGAACAGCATTCCGAAGTCCGGCTTCTACTCGCAGAACGAGCGCGAGCCGATCCGCGGCATCAGGCAGCAGCTCCCGTCTGAATAACGCGGCCTATTCTCGGACCATGGCTACCAAGGCCGCTAAGAAGGTCGATTTCGAACGGCTGGCCGCTGCGCTGC
>NZ_LZLE01000318.1 GCF_001673155.1 Mycobacterium sp. 1423905.2
GCCCGGCGGCACGTCTTCCGCGGTCGCCAACAGCGCCTCGGAGGTGTCGCTGCCCGCGTCGTTGGTCACCAAACCGTCGGGCGTCAGGAACCCGGCAACCGGTGTCAAACGCGGTCGCGGCCGCTGCCGCAGGAACGTGGCCACTTGCCACATCAGAGCGACCGCCGCCAGGACAGTGCCGACGATGCCGAGGACCAAAGCGGCGACAGTCACCGCGCCACTCCCGAGCTTTCGTTCATGATCGCGACGGTACTGGCCCTCGTCGCCTAAAGTCGAAAGGCCCTGACGGTCAGGCACGTGGCACGGGATGAGGTGGCCGGTGAGTGTGTGGATCGTCAGCAATGTGCCGGCCTGGCTGCTGCTGCTCGCGCTGATCCTCCTCATCGCCGGCGGTGCGGTGCTGGTCCAACGGTTGGTGCGAGGCAGGTACCCCAAACTCGCCGACACCGCGCACAACGACGTCACCCGGTTCGCCTACGGGGTCGTCGGCTTCGTGTATGCGTTCTTCATCGGCTTCGTCGTCTCGGCCATGTGGAGTCAGATCAACACCGAGGACGGGCAGGCCCGCAACGAGGCGGCGGCAGCGGTCCAACTGGCAAACGACGCAACGGTATTCGACAAGGCGGACAGCGATCGGGTGCGGCAGGCCTTGCTGGATTATGAACGCGCGGCCCTGGCCGAATGGCCCGTCGCCGCCAACGGCCGGTCCTATCCCGACGCCGACAAAGCGATGCAGCGCCTCTATGCCGCCTACGAATCGATCCAGCCGCAGACCGAAACGCAGAAGACCTTCCTGAGTAGGTCATTCACCAACTTGGACAAGGTGAGTCAGGCGCGCACCGAACGCGTGCTGCAGGCTCAGATCGCCGTCGGACCCTCCTGGTCGCTGTGGATGGTGATCCTGCTCACCAGCGGACTGGTGCTGGCGTGCTCGATCATCTACGGGGTCGAGGAACCCCGCATGCATTACGCGATGGTGATGACCGTTGGGGTATTGGTCGCGGCGAACCTGTTCCTGGTCATGGAACTCTCCCATCCGTTCGTCGGCGAATTGGCGACGACCCCCGATCCGCTGCGCGACGTCGTCGAGGTCTTGTCGTCACCTTCGACCTAGGCCGGGACCCGTTGCGGCCGAAGGCGATCCGGCGCGAAGCCTGATGATGCGCCTAAATTCACCTGAGCATTCGCTAAGACCTGCGTGGCGCGGACCAAACCGTTATCACCGGTCCTTACTGTGCAGGACATGAGTACCAAGTACTACCTGCAGAAGGTGCCGGTGGAAGCCGTTCAACCGGGCTTTTCGCTGGCCATCCCGCACGACGGTGAATACCGGTTGTTCCGCGTCGATTGCACGCAGATGTCGCAGCGTCATGGCCGCCCGGTGATGATCACCCTGACCTCCGAGCCCGCCGACGGTGACCGGCCGTGGGTGGTGGAATACGAAGCCGGCACGCCGGTGGTGCGGCTGCTCGGGGTCTACCAGGCCGCCTCCTAATAGCTCACGGCTTGGCGGCGGTGACGAACTGCAGCGCGCGCTGGGTCTGCTGTTCGACGTCGACCAGGCCCGCCGCAGCGAACAGGTCGACGAACGCCTCCCGGTCGAACATGGTGAGCCCGATTGCGCGGGCGGTCATGTTGAGCGCGGCGCGGACCGGCGGAGTCTGCCCGGAGTAACTGGTCAGGATCGCGATGCGGCCCCCGGGGCGCAGCACCCGCAGCATTTCCCGCGCCACACCAAACGGTTCGGGCATCAGGTACAGCGCACCAAAACAGCACACCGCATCGAAGGTCTCGTCGCCGAACGGCAACTTGCGCGCGTCGCCGCGCAGGTAGCAGGTGCGCGGTGCGCTGTTGTCCGCCACCGCCCGCATCAGCATCGGTTCGGAGATGTCGAACCCCACCGCCAACCCGTCAGCCGACAGCTGCGCCGCCAACGGC
>NZ_LZLE01000319.1 GCF_001673155.1 Mycobacterium sp. 1423905.2
CGCGTTGCAGGTGATGATCGAGCGCACCCGCGCCGTACACGCCGACCAGCGCCGCACCGACGTCACCACGACGCTGGGCCCCGGCGCGACGGTCACCGAGCGGTGGGTACCGGTGCAGCGGGTCGGGCTGTACGTGCCCGGCGGCAACGCGGTGTATCCGTCCAGCGTCGTGGTGACGTCGGTGCGGCGCTGGTCGGCGTGTACGGCGCGGGTGCGCTCGATCATCACCTGCAACGCGTCCCGCACGCCCCGGTCCAGTCCGGCCAGTGCGTCGGCCAAGGCGGCGTCGGGGACCCGCACGGAGTCGGGCCGGATTCCGTCGAACGACTCCCCGTATTCCAACGCGGCCTCAGCGCCGCGCTCGGCGACCGCCTGCACGATGGGCCGCACCGTCGGCAGCACGGATTCGACGTCGGCGCCCCCGCGCGGCAGCGCCGCCCGCAGCCGGGCAGCGGTCAGCTGTGCGCCCCGTAGATCAATACGGGTCAGCACGGCAGCAGGTGGGGTCACATGGACCATTGTCCCAGAGCAATTCAAGTTGATATCCGACCGGTACAGTGCCGGTGAGCCCGCTCACACTGCCTGACTCCCAGGGAGGCGCCATGTCCGCGAAGGATCATCCGAACAACGCCCCGGGCGTGCCGATGATGTACCCGCCGTGGTTCGAGCGGTGGCAGATCAAGTACATGAACCCGGTGGTCAAGCCGATCGCTCGTTACCTGCCGGGCACTGCGACCATCAGCCACCGCGGCCGCAAGTCCGGCAAGACCTATCAGACTGTTGTGACGACCTATCGCAAGGGCAATCTGCTGACGATCGCGCTAGGGCACGGCAAGACGGACTGGGTCAAGAACGTGCTGGCTGCCGGCGAGGCGGACGTACGGTTTACCCGTCGCGAGGTGCACATCACTAATCCCCGCATTCTGCCCGCCGGCTCCGACGGTTCGGGTTTGCCGTTTCTGGCGCGCTTGCAGTTACGTCGGATCGCGGTATTCGCGGCCGACATCGCCTGAGCCCGGCGCCGAGCGTGCGTTGACGGCTTCGACTGTGCGGCGGCCGTGGAGTTTGGGCGGGTTTGGCGCCTTGGGCGCACACTCGACGTCCTAGCTGCACACTCGGCGCCTTGGGCGTACCGCTACATGCCCACAACGCTCGAGCGTGCACTAGCGGCTTCGACCGTGCGGTCAGGACGAAGTTTGGGCAAGTTCGCCGCCCTGAGCGCACACTCGACGCCCCACGCGCACACTCGACGGCCTAGGCGCACGCTCGACGGCCCGGGCGCACGCTCGACGCCCTAACCGCACACTCGACGCCCTAACCGCACACTCGACGGCCTAGCCGCATCGGCGCCTTCGGGCGTACCGCTACATGCCCACAACACTTGAGCGTGCATTAGCGGCTTCGACCGTGCGGTCAGGGCGAAGTTTGGGCAAGTTCGACGCCCTAAGCGCACGCTCGACGCCCCAACCGCACACTCGACGCCCTACGCGCACACTCGACGCCTCATAACCGCACGGCTACATATCCAGACCGATATCCAGCACCCGCACCGAATGCGTCAGCGCACCGACGGCCAGGAAATCGACGCCGGTGCTGGCATATGTAGCGGCCGACTCCAAGGTCAACCCGCCGGAAGATTCCAGTAACGTCTCCGGGGCGCGGGCGTCGCGGCGCTGCACCGCAATCTGCGTCTGCCACACCGGAAAGTTGTCCAACAGGATCAGCTCAGGCTTTTCGGCCAACACCTCGTCCAACTGCTCCAACGAGTCGACCTCCACCTCGCAGGGCAGATCAGGGGCGGCCGCCCGCACCGCGCGCAGCGCCTCGACCACCGACCCGGCAGCCGCGACGTGGTTGTCCTTGATCAGTGCCGCGTCCCCTAATCCCAGCCGGTGGTTGACGCCACCACCGACGCGGACCGCGTATTTCTGCAGCGCGCGCAACCCGGGCAGCGTTTTGCGGGTGTCCCGGATCTTCGCCTTGGTGCCCTCCACCGCATCGACCCACGCCGCGGTCACCGTCGCGATGCCGGAGAGGTGGCATACCAGGTTGAGCATGGTCCGCTCGGCGGTCAACAGGCCACGCGTCTCGGCGCGCAAGGTCAGCAGTTTCTGTCCGGGCTGCACCCGAACGCCGTCGTCGACGCGGTGTAGCACCTGATAACCGGATCGCCCGAGCACTTCGTCGAGCACCAGCAACGCCACGTCGAGCCCGGCGATCACACCCGGTTCGCGCGGCACCATGGACGCGGTCGCGACGGCGTCGGCGGGCACCGTCGAAATGGTGGTGACATCCGGCCCGTAGCAGAGGTCTTCGTTGAGACCGCGCCGGATGGTTTCCAGCGCCGCAGCCCGGTCCAATTCGGGCAGCGTCATCAGCAGACCGCCGCCAGCGTTTCGGCGCACACTTGGCCGTTGGTTTGCCGGACCAGGATGCTGCGCGCTTGCTCTGGACATTCGGAGGTGTGCTCGGCGCGGTGGTGACAACCCCGGCTTTCCGTACGAGCCAGCGCCGCGACGGCCACCGTCCGGGCGGCCAACGTCAGTGCGACATCCTCGAAATCGCGCCGGCCTGCGATGGCGCGTACCGGCGCGGCCGACAGCATCGCCGAAAGCCGCTCCAGCCCAACGGCATCACGCACGACCGACGCGTCCAGACTCATGGCCCGTTGTAGGTCATCGCGGTGCGGCGCGACGTGCACCACCGGGTCCGGCAAGGCGGCGCGCGGACGACCGGCCGCCCCGGCATGCGCGGCCGCGCCCTTCCCGGCGCGTCCACCCACTACCAGACCTTCCAGCAAGCTGTTGGAGGCCAACCGGTTGGCCCCGTGCATACCGGTGCGGGCCACCTCCCCCGCGGCGAACAATCCGGGAAGTTCGGTTCGCCCGTGGACGTCGGCAACGACGCCACCGCAGCTGTAATGGGCGCCCGGAACTACCGGAATCGGTTGGCGGACCGGGTCGATGCCCGCGGCGCGGCAGGCGGCGGTGACGGTCGGGAACCGCGCTTCGAACCCGGTGATGCCGCGGGCGTCGAGGTATACGCATGGGTCACCGATGGCCTTCAACCGCGCGTCGATCGCACCGGCGACCACGTCGCGGGGCGCCAGATCACCCATCGGGTGCACCCCGGCGGTAACCGAATTCCCTTGACTGTCAACCAATACGGCGCCTTCACCGCGAATCGCTTCGGTGATCAGCGGTCGCCTCCCACCGCCGCCGCCGTACAGCATCGTCGGATGGAACTGGATGAACTCGAGGTCACTGACCGCGACGCCGGCCCACAATGCCAACGCGACGCCGTCGCCCGTCGAGCCGTCGGGATTGGTGGTCGCGGCGTAGAGGTGTCCGAGGCCGCCGGTGGCCAGGATGACCGACGGGGCGCCGATGATGCCGAGTCCGTCGGGATTGCCCACCAGGACGCCGGTGACCGCGCTGTCGTCGTGCAAGATGCGCAGTGCGACATGGCTGGTGCGGATGTCGAGCATCTGGGCGGCGTGGTCGAGCGCGCGCTGAACTTCGGCTCCGGTGGCGTCCCCACCGGCATGCACGATGCGGCGCCGGGAATGTCCGCCTTCGCGGGTGAGGTCCCAGCGACCTGGCACCGATTCGTCGAATCGCGCTCCGTCGCCGACTAATTCGCTGACGGCCCGATAGCCGTCGCCGACGATCGAGTAGACCGCGTCGGGGTCACAAAACCCCGCCCCGGCGGCCAAAGTGTCCGCCACGTGCGCGTCTATCGAATCGTCATTGTCGGGCAGCACGACGGCAATGCCACCCTGGGCGTAGTGGGTGGCGGTCACTCCGCGGGTGTCGGCGGCCTTATTGAGCACCACGACCTTGCGCCCGGCGCGGTGGGCGGCCAGCGCGGCGGCCAGTCCGGCCACGCCGGTGCCGACCACGATGACGTCGGCATTGTCCCGCCACGCCGGAGCGGTCGTCATTCGCCACCGCCGGGCTGGCCGATCTCGATCATCCGCTGCACGCTGCGCCGCCCGGCCGCGGCGGTGTCTGGGTCGACGTGCACTTCGTCGGCGCCCTCGACCAGGCAGCGCAACAGTGCTGCCGGGGTGATCATCTTCATGTACTTGCAGGAGGCGCGGTCGTTGACGGCTTGGAAGTCGACGGCCGGCGCGGCGCGACGCAGTTGGTGCAGCATGCCGACTTCGGTGGCGACCAGCACCTTGCGTGCGCGGGTTTCGTGCGCGGCGTCCAGCATGCCGCCGGTGGACAGGATCTTCACCCGGTCCGCGGGGAAGGCTCCTTCCCCGGCGAGGTACAAAGCCGAAGTGGCACAACCGCATTCGGGGTGCACGTACAGTTCGGCGTCGGGGTGGGCGCGTGCCTGATCGGCGAGCTCGTCACCGTTGATGCCGGCATGGACATGGCATTCACCGGCCCACACATGCATGTTGGTGCGTCCAGTCACGCGCCGCACGTGCGCACCGAGGAATTGGTCCGGGCAGAACAGCACCTCGCGGTCGGGGTCGATGGAGGCGACCACGTCCACCGCGTTCGAAGACGTGCAGCAGATGTCGGTCAACGCCTTGACCGCCGCGGTGGTGTTCACGTAGGAGACGACGACGGCGTCGGGGTGCTCGTCTTTCCAAGCGCGCAATTCCTCAGGAGTGATCGAGTCGGCCAACGAGCACCCGGCCCGGTGATCGGGGATCAGAACCGTCTTGTCCGGGCTGAGGATTTTCGCCGTCTCGGCCATGAAATGGACTCCGCAGAACACGATGGTGTCCTCGGAGGCTTCGGCGGCGATTCGCGACAGCGCCAGGGAGTCCCCGACGTGGTCGGCGACGTCTTGAATGGCGGGCAACTGGTAGTTGTGGGCCAGCACGGTCGCCCCGCGCAGCCGCGCCAGTCGGCGAATCTCGGCGGCCCACTGTTCGTCGCCATCAATTCCGGTGTAACCAGTTTGGGAATCGACGATCTGGGCAGTCAGGTCGGCGGGCGTGTCCATGCGGGTCAACACCGTCATGGGGGCTCCTTTCGCACCCGGGAGGTTTTCGACTTATGATCGAAAACATGCCCCATGGTAGCACCGCCCACGAAGTGCTGGCCGTCGTGTTCCAGGTTCGCGACTTGAAGGACACCCCAAGCACCGGGAAACCCCAGTTGAACGTGCTGTTATGGCAACGTGCCCGAGAACCCCAGCGGGGCGCGTGGTCGCTGCCGGGCGGTCGCCTACGCACCGACGAGGACTTGACCACCTCCGTCCGGCGTCAACTCGCCGAGAAAGTGGACCTGCGCGAACTGTCCCACCTCGAGCAACTGGCGGTGTTCTCCGACCCGGACCGAGTGCCGGGCACCCGGGTGATCGCTTCGACGTTCCTGGGGCTGGTGCCCTCCCCCGCGACACCCGAACTTCCGCCGGACACCCGCTGGCACCCGGTCGACGCCCTGCCGCCGATGGCGTTTGACCATGGGCCGATGGTGACCCACGCCCATGCCCGACTGGTGGCCAAGATGTCCTACACGAACATCGGGTTCGCGCTGGCGCCAAAGGAATTCGCGCTCTCGACGTTGCGTGACATCTACGGCGCGGCATTGGGCTATCAGGTCGACGCGACGAATCTGCAGCGCGTTCTGGCCCGTCGTCACGTCATCAGCCAGACCGGCACCATCGCCCAGTCGGGCCGCAGCGGCGGCCGGCCGGCCGCCTTGTACCGATTCACCGACTCTCAACTGAGGGTCACCGACGAGTTCGCCGCACTCCGCCCGCCCGGGTGATGAAGCGTCCGGTTGTGACACGCCCCACTTGCCGGCGATGCCAGAAATGGCGACGGTTGCCGGTAAGTTGTTTAAGAACTGATTAAGAAACGTTGGCGTCCGTGGGGGCGCCGGGCGAACTGCGAGGGGCATTCGGCGCTCGCACGGACGAGGTGGACTGATTTGGTTCGGTGCCGCCAGTGCGCCAGAATCCCGAAAGGCCACGAAGGGAGCCTCAATGGCTGAGCTCGGCAACCTGGCAGACGCGCGCGCTGCGGAGTGGATCGGCAAGCCGCCTCACGAAGAACTACAGCGCAAGGTGCGCCCGTTGCTGCCGTCCGACGACCCCTTCTATCAGCCGCCGCCTGGGTTTCAGCACGCGCAGCCCGGGACGGTGCTGCGCTCGCGCGACGTCGAATTGGCGTTCCTCGGCCTGATACCGCAGTCGGTCAAAGCGGTTCAGTTGCTGTATAGGACCACCGACATGAACGGCAACCCGGAGGCGACGGTGACCACGGTGGTGGTCCCCGCCGAACGCGCGCCGGGCCAGACCTGCCCGTTGTTGTCCTATCAGTGCGCGATCGACGCCATTTCCACCCGCTGCTTTCCCTCGTATGCCATGCGGCGCCGGGCGAAGGCGCTCGGGTCCCTGGCCCAGCTGGAACTGTTGCTGGTCAGCGCGGCCCTCGCCGAGGGGTGGGCGGTGTCGGTTCCGGATCACGAAGGACTCAAGGGACTGTGGGGTGCGCCCTATGAACCTGGCTACCGGGTCCTTGACGGCATCCGCGCGGCGCTCAGCTCCGAGCGGCTCGACCTGTCGCCGTCGTCGCCGATCGGGTTGTGGGGCTATTCCGGCGGCGGACTGGCCAGCGCCTGGGCGGCCGAGATGTGCGGTGACTACGCGCCGGAACTCGACATCGTCGGCGCTGTGCTGGGGTCACCGGTGGGCGACCTGGGACACACCTTCCGCCGACTCAACGGCAGTTTTCTCGCGGGCCTGCCCGCCTTGGTGGTGGCCGCGCTCGCGCACACCTATCCCGACCTCGACAAGGTGATCAGAGAGCACACCAACGAGGAGGGACGCGCGCTGCTGTTGTCGCTGGAGAAGATGACCACGGTCGAGGCGGTCGTCCGGATGGCGCACAAGGACATGGGCGACTATCTCGACGAACCACTCGAAGACATCCTGTCCACCCCGGCCGTATCGCACGTCTTCGAAACCACCAAGCTGGGCGCCGCGGTGCCCAGCCCGCCGGTACTGATCGTGCAGGCGGTCCACGACTACCTCATCGACGTCCACGACATCGACATATTGGCTGACGCGTATTCGGCCGGCGGCGCCGACGTGACCTATCACCGCGACGCGTTCAACGAGCACATGATCCTGCACCCGCTCTCGGCGCCCATGACGCTGCGCTGGCTCACCGACCGGTTCGCCCGACGCCCGATCACCGACCACCTCATCCGAACCACGTGGCCGACGGCGTTCAACCCGATGACCTACGCGGGGATGGCACGCCTGGCGCTCATCGCGGCCAAAGTCATTACCGGCCGGAAGGTGTGCCGACGCCCCCTGTGACGGCGATCAGGACACTGTCGCGTCGGGAGCCCCGCTGACGGCGGTGACGCGTTGCCGGGCGCCCGCCGGCGGATAGCCCCCCAAATCGTCGCGCGCAGTACCCGCCGCCAGCACGGCGTAGACCAGCGCGCCCGTGGCGGCCGGTGACAGCAAGGTGGCGGCAATCTGCAGCAGCTTGCGGGCGAAGAAGACCGGCGGCGCCTGCACCACATACGTCACCGAATGCTCACCAGAGGACAGCGCGACGGTGTCGAAATCCAATGCGCCGTAACGCAGTCGAACCAGCAGGACGCCCACACCCGCCGCCACCGCCGCAGCGGCTACCAATCCCACCGACAAGCCGGCGGCCATTTCCGGGCCGCGGTGCTCGCGCCATTGCCAAACCAGGACCGTCGCCACCACCGCGACCACACCGAGTAGGCCCAGCAGCAGAAACGGCGCGACGAAAAAGTTCTGCGACTCGCTACCTAGGTAGTCGTGCACCCGCTCGCCTTGGCGAGTGACGGCCACGACGGCGTGAATGGGCGGCGCCATCCACGCCCACACCAGCCCGACGACCACCCCGGTGATCGACAAGCCGAGCACAACGGTGGCGATCGCGCGTCGGCGCGACGTGCGGGGCGCGGGCGCTACCGCCGCCCCGGGCTCTGTTATCGGAACCGGCGGCTGCGGCGGCACGGGCTGTTCGATCACCGCTGTGCCTCCAGATCAGTCGAGTCGACTTGGCCGTGTCGGGAGCAGCGCGCCCACCACCCGTCGGGCCGGACCTGCACGACCATCCGGCGACCGCATTCGGCGCAGAAGCGTGGCGGCTCGAGGCCCAACTGCGCTGCCGTTGGCGTCGCGGTGCCGGCCCGTTCCCCGGTGTAGACG
>NZ_LZLE01000320.1 GCF_001673155.1 Mycobacterium sp. 1423905.2
CCGGCGCCTCGGCCAACGAGGCCGCCGCGGCGGGCACCGAGGCAGGACGCGAGGCGCTGATCAAGACGGTGGCCGACCTCACCGGCGTCACCGTCGACCACTACGCCGAGATCGGCCTGCTCGGCTTCGCATTGATCGCCGACGCGCTCGGCGGAGTCGACGTGTGCCTCAAAGAGCCGGTGTTCGAACCACTTTCGGGTGCGGACTTCCCGGCCGGCCAGCAGAAGCTCAACGGCCCGCAGGCGCTGAGCTTCGTGCGGCAACGCCACGAACTGCCCCGCGGCGACCTTGACCGCGTGGTGCGCCAGCAGGCGGTGATGGCCTCGCTGGCCCATCGCGTCATCTCCGGCAAGACGCTGTCGAGTCCCACTACCCTCAAGCGCCTCGAGCAGGCCGTGCAGCGCTCGGTGGTGCTGTCCTCCGGATGGGACATCATGGACTTCGTGCAGCAGCTGCAACAGCTGGCCGGCGGCAACGTCGCGTTCGCCACCATCCCCGTGCAAGACGGCGCGGGCTGGAGCGACGACGGCATGCAAAGCGTGGTCCGCGTCGACGCCCACCAGGTGCAGGACTGGGTCGGCGGGCTGCTGCACGAGCAGGACCAGGGCAAAACCGAAGAGCTGGCCTACACACCGGCCAAGACCACGGTCAACGTCGTCAACGACACCGACATCAACGGGCTCGCCGCCGCGGTGTCGGATGTGTTGTCCGGCAAGGGCTTCAGTACCGGCAACGTGGGCAACAACGACAGCGGGCACGTCAAGGCCAGCCAGGTACGTGCCAACAAGTCCGACGATCTGGGTGCCCAGCAGGTCGCCAAGGAATTGGGCGGGCTGCCCGTCATTCCCGACCCCTCGCTGGCGGCCGGATCGGTGCGGGTGGTGCTGGCCAACGACTACACCGGACCCGGCTCCGGGCTGGAAGGTGGCGGCGGGACCGTGACGCCGGCCCGCGCCAACATCGTCGGCGCCAACGCGGGCACCGCTCCCCCGCCCTCGCCGATCCTGACCGCCGGGTCCGACAAGCCGGAGTGCATCAACTGAGCACGCTGAGCGCCGCCATCCTGGACCCGATGCTGCGCGCCGACCCGGTCGGCCCGCGCATCACCTACTACGACGACGCCACCGGCGAACGCATCGAACTGTCCGCGGTGACGCTGGCCAACTGGGCCGCCAAGACCGCCAACCTGTTGCGCGACGAGCTGGCCGCCGGGCCGGCCAGCCGGGTTGCGGTGCTGTTACCCGCACACTGGCAGACCGCGGCGGTGCTGTTCGGGGTGTGGTGGATCGGCGCCGAGGTCGTGCTGGAACCCGAGGCCGCCGACGTCGCGCTGTGCACCGCCGTTCGCCTGGACGAGGCCGACACCGCCGTCGGCGCGGGCGGCGAGGTGGCGGTGCTGTCGCTGGATCCGTTCGGCAAGCCAGCCGCAGATCTGCCCGTCGGCGTCATCGACTACGCGACCGCGGTGCGGGTCCACGGTGACCAGATCGTCCCGGAGCGGCTGCCCGGTCCCGCGCTGGCCGGCCGCTCGGTGGAACAGGTGCTGGCCGATTGCCAATCATCGGCCGCCACAAGGGGTTTGACATCGAGCGACCGGGTGCTGTCCACCGCGTCGTGGGCCACCGCCGAGGAGTTGGTGGACGGCCTGCTGGCGGTGCTGTCCGTGGGCGCGTCCCTGGTCCAAGTGGCCAACCCCGATGCCGCGGCACTGCCGCGCCGGATAGAGACCGAGAAGGTCACTCGAAGCTGGTAGCAGCCGCGCGGAGGGCCGGCGTAGCCGCCGCAACACATATTGATATCGCGATATTTCGATGTTAGCGTCGTCGGAAAGCCACTTCACAGAAAGGTGTCCGACGATGGCGGTGCAGGTGCTCTTGGCGAAGGCAGCGACGACAGTGGTCACCGGGTTGGCCGGGGTCACCGCCTACGAGCTGTTGCGCAAGGCCGCCAAGAAGGCGCCGCTGCACGAGACCGCCGTCGCCACCGCCGAGCTGGGGCTGCGTGGCACCCGCAGGGCCGAGGAAGCGGCCGAGTCGGCGCGGCTCAAGATCGCCGACGTGATGGCCGAAGCCCGCGAGCGCATCGGCGAGGAGGCACCCACCCCCGCGGTCAGCGACGTGCACGACCACGACCACTGAGCGCCGCCATGACGCTGGCGCTCGTCAAAGACATTCCTGCGGCTGACCCAGACCTGGCGGTGGTGTCCGACGCCGCCGGGCGCATCCGGGTGCTGGTGGATTGGGTGCGGGCGGATTCCCGGCGCGCCGTGGCGGTGGAAGAAGCCGTCGCCAAGCAGAACGGGGTGCGCGCCGTGCACGCCTACCCCCGCACCGGGTCGGTCGTCGTCTGGTACTCGCCGCGGCGCTGCGACCGGGCAACGATCCTCGACGCGATCGCCGGCGCGGCCCACGTCGCGGCCGATCTGATCCCGGCTCGCGCCCCGCACTCCTCGGACATCCGCAACGCCGACGTTGTGCGCATGGTGATCGGCGGTCTGGCCCTGGCGCTGCTGGGCGTGCGCCGCTATGTGTTCGCCCGCCCGCCGCTGCTGGGACCGAGCGGACGAATGGTGGCCACCGGCGTCACCATCTTCACCGGCTACCCGTTCCTGCGCGGCGCGCTGCGTTCGGTCGGCTCGGGCAAGCTCGGCACCGACGCACTGGTATCGGCGGCGACCGTGGCGAGCCTCATCCTGCGCGAGAACGTCGTCGCGCTCACCGTGCTCTGGCTGCTCAACATCGGTGAGTACCTGCAAGATCTGACGCTGCGGCGCACCCGGCGGGCCATCTCGGAACTGCTGCGCGGCAACCAGGACACCGCCTGGGTGCGTCTCACCGAAGGTGCGGACGCGGGCACCGAGGTCCAGGTACCGATCGACACCGTGCAGATCGGTGACGAGGTGGTGGTGCACGACCACGTCGCCATCCCGGTCGACGGCGAGGTGGTCGACGGCGAGGCGGTGGTCAACCAGTCCGCCATCACCGGCGAGAACCTGCCGGTCAGCGTCACCGTCGGGATGCGGGTGCATGCCGGCTCGGTGGTGGTGCGCGGCCGGCTGGTGGTGCGCGCCCAGGCGGTGGGCAACCAGACCACCATCGGTCGCATCATCACCAGAGTCGAAGAGGCGCAACACGATCGGGCGCCGATCCAAACGGTCGGGGAGAACTTCTCCCGCCGCTTCGTGCCCACGTCGTTCATCGTCTCGGCCCTCACCTTGCTGGTCACCGGGGACGTGCGGCGCGCCATGACCATGCTGTTGATCGCCTGCCCGTGCGCGGTGGGCCTGTCCACTCCGACGGCGATCAGCGCGGCGATCGGCAACGGCGCCCGGCGCGGCATTCTGATCAAGGGCGGATCGCATCTCGAACAGGCCGGCCGGGTCGACGCCATCGTCTTCGACAAGACCGGGACGCTCACCGTGGGGCGCCCGGTGGTCACCAATATCGTTGCCATGCGCAAGGATTGGGAACCCGAACAGGTGCTGGCGTATGCGGCCAGCTCGGAGATCCACTCGCGGCACCCGCTGGCCGAGGCGGTGATCCGCTCCACCGAGGAACGCCACATCAGCATTCCCCCGCACGAAGAGTGCGAGGTCCTGGTCGGCCTGGGCATGCGGACCTGGGCGGACGGGCGCACCCTGCTGCTGGGCAGCCCGTCGCTGCTGCGTTCGGAGAAGGTGAAGGTGACCAAAAAGGCCCAGGAGTGGGTGGACAAGCTGCGCCGCCGGGCCGAGACGCCGCTGCTGCTGGCGGTGGACGGCACCCTGGTCGGGCTGATCAGCCTGCGCGACGAAGTGCGGCCCGAAGCCGCCGAAGTGCTCAAGCAGTTGCGCGACAACGGGATTGAGCGCATCGTCATGCTCACCGGCGACCATCCCGATATCGCCGAGGTGGTCGCTGCCGAGTTGGGCATCGACGAGTGGCGCGCCGAGGTGATGCCCGAGGACAAGCTCGAGGTGGTGCGCGAGTTGCAAGACGACGGCTACGTCGTCGGCATGGTCGGCGACGGCATCAACGACGCGCCCGCGCTGGCCGCCGCCGACATCGGCATCGCCATGGGACTGGCCGGCACCGATGTCGCGGTGGAAACCGCCGACGTAGCGCTGGCCAACGACGACCTGCATCGCCTGCTCGACGTGCGCGACCTGGGCTCCCGGGCCGTCGACGTGATCCGGGAGAACTACGGCATGTCCATCGCCGTCAACGCCGCCGGGCTGCTGATCGGCGCGGGCGGCGCCTTGTCACCGGTACTGGCCGCGATCCTGCACAACGCCTCCTCGGTGGCGGTGGTGGCCAACAGCTCCCGGCTGATCCGCTACCGCCTGGACTGACAGGAAACCCCCAACCACATCCGCCGCTCGCGTCGTTACTGTGGCTAAGTAGTAGGCACGGCGAGCGAAGGGACTCTCGAAGGTGGGGCGCAGCGACAACGACACGTGGGACCTGGCGACCAGCGTGGGGGCCACCGCAACCATGGTGGCCGCCGGACGGGCCAGGGCCACCAGGTCCGGGCTGATCGACGACCGATTCGCCGAGCCGCTGGTGCGTGCGGTCGGCGTCGACTTCTTCACCCGCTGGGCCGCAGGCGAGCTCGACGCCGGTGACGTCGACACCCCCGACGCCCCGTGGGGCATGCAACGCATGACCGACCTCCTGGCGGCTCGCACCCGCTATATCGACGCGTTCTTCACCGACGCGGCGGCGGCCGGAATCCGCCAGGTAGTTCTGCTGGCCGCCGGCCTGGACGCCCGCGGCTACCGGCTGCCCTGGCCGTCCGGGACAACGGTGTACGAGATCGACCAGCAGCAGGTCATCGACTTCAAAACCCACACGATCGCAGCTCTGGGCGCCGAGCCGACGGCGCAGGTGCGCCCGGTCTCGGTGGACCTGCGACACGATTGGCCGGCCGCGCTGCGCCAAGCGGGCTTCGCCGCCGAGCAACCCACGGCGTGGGCGGCCGAAGGGCTGCTCGGGTTCTTGCCGCCGCAGGCCCAGGACCGGTTGCTCGACGAGATCACCGCGTTGAGCGGCGACGGCAGCCGGCTGGTCGCCGAGGTGTTCGAGAACACCTCCTCCAACCAGCAGGCGCTCAACGGTGCCGCCGAGAAATGGCGCGAGCACGGCCTGGACATCGAACTCGACGATCTGGGCTTCCCCGGCGAGCGCAACGACGTGGCGACGTATCTATCCGAGCGGGGCTGGGAACCGGTCAGCACCCCGCTCAACGAGTTGCTGGCCGACAACGGTCTGCCGCTGCAGCCCGGCGATCCCGACGCGCCGTTCAGCAAGAACTACTACTGCACCGCGGTTTTGCGCCGCAGCACCGCCCGCTGAGGCTTCAGCAGCCGCAGTCCAGCCCCCGCCAGGCGCGTACGCCTTGCCACACCGCCACCGCGGCGATGGCCAAGCCGATGGCCGGGTCGACCCACCACCCGCCGGACCAGTACGCGGTGACGGCCAAGCCGAGCAGCACCGCGGCGGCCTGCGCCGCGCACAGATAGTTCTGGGTGCCCTCCCCCTTGGTCGCCGCCGACGCCAGCCGGACGGCCAAACGGTGCTTGACCCGGCCCAATATCGGCATTAAGACCAGCGCACCGGCGGTCAGCGCGACGCCGATCAACGAGGTCTCGGCATGGTGCTCACCGGCCAGGTAACGGATCGACTCGGCGGCGATGTAGGGCGCGGTGAGCCAGAACGACACCGCAACACCGCGCTGGGCGCGCCGCTCGGCCGTCGGCGACAACGTCCGCGCCCCGCTGAACCGCCACACCACCATCGCGCTGGCCAACGCTTCCGCGCCGCCGCCCAACGCCCAGCCGGTCAACGCGATCGATCCGACCGCCAAGCCCTGCCAGAGCCCCACCACTCCCTCCGACAGCATCACCACCAGGCTGACCCAGGCCAGCAGGCGCGCCCACCGGGCGGTGCGCTGCCACGCCGAATCGCGCGCCGGCGCAGCGGTGTCGCAGCAGGTGTCGGATCCCAGCTGCGCGGGGGACGTCTCCATCCCGACGATGGTAAAGGCTGTACCGGCCGAACCGCCGTAACGCTTGTGATTAATCTGGCTAAGCAGTAGCCGCGGCCGTCGAGGAGATCGCAATGGGGCGCACCGCCGATGACACCTGGGACGTGGCCTCCAGTGTGGGTGCCACCGCCGCCATGGTCGCGGCCGGACGCGCCCGCGCCACCCGGGCCGAGCTGATCGACGACCCGTTCGCCGAGCCGCTGGTGCAGGCCGTCGGCATCGACTTCTTCACCCGCTGGGCCCGCGGCGAACTCGACCCCAGCGACGTCGACATCCCCGACTCGCCCTGGGGCATGCAGCGCATGACCGACCAGCAGGCCGCCCGCACCCGCTACATCGACGCCTACTTCCGCGCCGCGGACGCCGACGGCATCCGCCAAGCGGTCATCCTGGCCTCCGGGCTGGACGCGCGGGGCTACCGGCTGCCGTGGTCGCCGGGCACGACGGTGTTCGAAATCGACGTGCCGCCAGTCCTGGAATTCAAGACCGCCGCGATGGCGGACCTGGGCGCCGCGCCGGCCGCCGACGTCCGGGGTGTGCCCGCGGACCTGCGGCACGACTGGACCACCGCCTTAAGGCGGGCGGGCTTCGACGAGCAGCGGCCCACCGCCTGGGCCGCCGAAGGGCTCTTCGGGTACCTGCCGCCCGAGACGCAGGACCGCCTGCTCGACGACATCACCGCATGCAGTGCCGACGGCAGTCGGCTGGCCGCCGAGGTGTTCTTCAGCGCGCCGGCCAACCGGGACCTCTTCGACGCCATCTACCAGCGCTGGTATCAGCAGGGTCTGGACGTCAACATCGAGCAACTGGGCTTCCCGGGTGCCCGCAACGACGTGGCGACCTACCTGGAAGGCCACGGGTGGCGCGTGGCCCGCACCCCACTGAACCAGTTGCTGACCGACAACGGGTTTGCCCCGCACCTGGTCGACGGGCCGGTCGCCGAGCAGGCGCCGTTCGCCCAGAACTACTACTGCACCGCCTGGAAGGAAGGGCTTCGATGACCGACGGCGCCGCCAAACCACTTGACGGGTTCCGGGTTCTGGATTTCACCCAGAACGTGGCCGGTCCGCTGGCCGGACAGATCCTGGCCGACCTGGGCGCCGAAGTGATCAAGGTGGAAGCCCCGGGCGGCGAGGCGGCCCGGCAGATCACCTCGGTGCTGCCCGGACGCCCGCCGTTGGCCACCTACTTCCTGCCGAACAACCGCGGCAAGAAGTCGGTGACGGTGGACCTGTCCACCGATGCGGCCAAGCAGCAGATCCTGCGCCTGGCCGACGCCGCCGACGTGGTGCTGGAAGGTTTCCGCCCGGGCGTGATGGAGCGCATGGGGCTGGGTCCCGACGACTTGCGGGCCCGCAACACGCGGCTGATCTACGCCCGGTTGTCGGCCTACGGCGGCAACGGTCCGCACGGCAGCCGGCCCGGTGTCGACCTGATGGTCGCCGCCGAGGCGGGCATGACCACCGGGATGCCCACACCGGACGGCAAGCCGCAGATCATCCCGTTCCAGCTCGTCGATAACGCCAGTGGACACGTCTTGGCCCAGGCGGTGCTGGCCGCGCTGCTCAACCGTGAGCGTCACGGGGTCGGTGACACCGTGCGGGTCGCGATGTACGACGTGGCGGTCAGCCTGCAGGCCAACCAGCTGACCATGCACCTCAACCGGCCCAGCGGGGACCGGCCCAAACCCGCGAACGCACCGAACACCAAGCGGCGCAAGAGCGTCGGCTTCGCCACCCAGCCCTCGGATGCGTTCAAGGCGGCCGACGGCTACCTGGTCATCAGCGCCTATGTGCCCAAACACTGGGCCAAGCTGTGCCAGATCATCGGCCGCCCAGACCTTTTGGACGACGAACGCTTCGCCGACCAGCGCGCCCGCGCGCTCAACTACCCCGAGCTGACCGAAGAACTCGAATCGGCGCTGGCCGGCAAGACCGCGGCCGAGTGGGTCGCGCTGCTGCAGGAGGGCGGGCTGATGGCCTGCCTGGCCTACACCTGGAAACAGGTCGTCGACACCCCGCTGTTCGCCGAGAACGACCTGGCGTTGCGGGTAGGCGCCGGCGACGAAGCGATCACCGTGATTCGTACCCCGGCGCGTTACTCCAGCTTCACCGCAGTCACCAGCGAACCGCCGCCGGCCGCCGGCCAGCACAACGGTGTTTTCCTGGCTGAATCGTGAGCCGAATCGTGAGCCGAATCATAAGTAGCGCCCCGCCGGGCGCCGCAATTATTTGAATTAGCAATGAATTGGCGGGGCGTCCCCCGCTTCGCTGCACCCAGCACGCAGTATTTCTCACATACCTTAAGTAGGCGGCATGAATTTGCTGTCTGCTAATTGACCTCGCATACGACGCCGGGTGGACACCTAATTGACAGAAAGCGTTCACGCCGATCATGAAGGGTCTTTTGCCTGCGGCGCAGCGCCGCAGCCGATGACCCGCGTACCGGCTCGGAGGAGTCACGAACTATGAGCACCGCTGTCCAGGTCCCCACCGATGCAGCCCCTTCTCGAGCGCACTCGCTGATCGCCAACCTGCGCCACGACCTACCGGCGTCATTGGTGGTCTTCCTTGTCGCACTGCCCCTTTCGCTCGGCATCGCCATCGCGTCGGGAGCGCCACTAGCGGCCGGACTGATCGCCGCGGTCGTGGGCGGCATCGTGGCCGGATCGCTGGGCGGGTCGGCAGTCCAGGTCAGTGGGCCGGCCGCCGGTCTGACCGTGGTGGTCGCCGACCTGATCGACGAACTCGGTTGGCCGATGCTGTGCATCATGACGATCGGCGCCGGTGCCCTGCAGATCTTGTTCGGCGTGAGCCGCATGGCGCGTGCGGCGTTGGCCATTGCTCCGGTGGTTGTGCACGCGATGCTGGCCGGCATCGGAATCACCATTGCGCTGCAGCAGATTCACGTGTTGGTGGGCGGAAAATCCCGCAGTTCGGCGTGGCAGAACATTGTCGCGCTGCCCAACGGCATCCTGCATCACGAATTGCACGAAGTGATCGTCGGCGGATCGGTGATCCTCATCTTGGTGTTCTGGTCCAAACTGCCGCCCAGGTTGCGGATGATCCCGGGCGCGCTCGTCGCGATCGTCGCGGCGACGGCGCTGGCCAGCATCGCCGGGCTCGACGTGGAACGCATCAACTTGTCCGGCAACTTCTTCCAAGCGATCAGCTTGCCGAATTTCGGTGCCGGTACTCCCGACGGCCGGCCTTGGACCCAGTCGCTTGGCGCCGTCGCGATGGGCGTGCTCACCATCGCCCTGATCGCCAGCGTCGAATCCCTGCTGTGCGCGGTCGGGGTCGACAAGCTGCACAACGGCCCGCGCACCAACTTCAACCGCGAGATGATCGGTCAGGGCAGCGCGAACATGTTGTCCGGCTTCCTGGGTGGACTGCCCGTCACCGGCGTCATCGTGCGTAGCTCCGCCAACGTGGCCGCCGGCGCGCGCACCCGCATGTCGGCCATCCTGCACGGAGTCTGGGTGCTGCTGTTCGCGTCGCTGTTCACCAACTTGGTGGAGATGATCCCCAAAGCGGCGCTGGCCGGTCTGCTCATCGTCGTCGGCGTCCAGCTGATCAAGTTGGCCCACATCAAATTGGCTTGGCGCACCGGCAATTTCGTGATCTATGCGATCACCATCGTGTGCGTGGTGTTCCTCAACCTGCTCGAGGGTGTGGCCATCGGGCTGGCCATCGCCATCCTGTTCCTGCTGATCCGAGTGGTGCGCGCGCCCATCGAGGCCAAGCCGGTGGGCGAAGAGACCAAACAGTGGCGGGTCGACATCGACGGCACCCTGAGCTTCCTGCTGCTGCCCCGGCTGACCAATGTGCTCTCGACACTGCCTCGGGGCTCCGATGTCACGCTGCACATCAACGCCGACTACATCGACCACTCGGTGTCAGAGGCGATCTCGGACTGGAAAACCGGTCACGAGGCGACCGGCGGAACTGTCACCATCCTCGAAACCTCGCCGGCCAACCTGGTGAGCGCGCACAGCAGTCCACCCAAGCGTCACTTCCACTCCCGGTCGCTGCGCGAGGCCCCGTGGCCGTCGCGGCGCGACAACCACCACGACGACGACGAGGCATCGATCCGCCACGGCGTGCGGGAATATCACCGCAACGGCGTGGAATCGTTGCACCACCACGTACCCGAGTTGATCGGTTCGGCGAACCCGGACACGGTGTTCCTCACCTGCGCCGATTCGAGGATCCTGCCCGACGTCATCACCGCGAGCCGGCCCGGTGACCTGTACATCGTCCGCAACGTCGGCAACCTGGTGCCGACCGATTCCGCCGAACGCTCCGTCGACGCCGCGCTCGACTTCGCGGTCAACCAGCTCGGCGCGACATCGGTTGTGGTGTGCGGACATTCGTCATGCCGTGCGATGAAGGCGCTGCTGGAGGGCGCGGCCGGCGACCCGACCGCGCCGGTGGGCGATTGGCTGCGCCACGCCGGCGAGAGCCTGGCCGCCTACCGTGAAGGCCACCCGGCGCGCCGCACCGCCACCTCCAACGGCTTCACCTTCAGCGAGGTCGACCAGCTGGCCATCGTCAACGTCGCGATCCAGGTGGAACGGCTCACCCGCCATCCCATCCTGGCTCCCGCGGTGCAGTCTGGCGCATTACAGGTCGTCGGGATGTTCTTCGACTTTGCGACCGTCCATGTGCACGAGATCGACGAGCACGGCATCGTTGCAGCCGAGACGGCCGGCACGCACTGAGGCGCCGGCGTCAGCCCTGCGGCAGTCGCACGACCTGCAGAAAGAACTCGTCGATCTGGCGCACCGCCGTCATGAACTGGTCGAGGTCGACCGGCTTGGTGACGTAGGCGTTGGCGTGCAGCTTGTAGCTGCGCAAGATGTCCTCTTCGGCCGACGACGTGGTGAGCACCACCACCGGGATGCGGCACAGCTCTGGGTCGGACTTGATCTTCTCCAGCAGATGCCGGCCGTCGTACTTGGGCAGGTTCAAGTCGAGCAGGATCAGGTCCGGCCGGGGCGCATGCTGGTAAGCGCCGCGCTGATACAGATAATTGAGGCCCTCTTCGCCGTCGTGCGCGACATGCAACCTGTTCTTGAGCTTGTTGTGTTCGAACGCTTCTCGCGTGATCAGCTCGTCGCCTGGGTCGTCTTCGACGAGCAGGATGTCGATGGCTCGACCTTCTGGTGTCATCTCTGCGTTCCTCCCGTTGTGGCTAAGTCGTCGTCGGCGCCCACGGGCTTGGCAGTGGGCTCGGGGGTGGTTTCGGTAATGGGCAGCGTGAACTCGAAACGGGTTCCGTCCGAGTAGGACGTATCGATCCAGACGCGGCCGCCGTGGTGCTCGATGATCTTCTTGCAGAGCGCCAGACCCAGACCCGTCCCACCGTACACATCGCGACCGTGCAACCGCTGGAATATGACGAAGACCTTGTCGGCGAACTCCTCCGGGATACCGATGCCGTTGTCGGTGACGCTGAACAGCCAAGATCCTTCCCGGTCGCCGCTACCGGGTTGGCAGTCGATGGTGATGCGGGGCGCGACGTCTTCGCGGCGGAACTTCACCGCGTTGCCAATGAGGTTCTGCCACAACATGGTCAGCAATGTCGGGTCACCCATGACTTGGGGCAGCTGGCGGGGCCGTTGGATCTGGGCGCCGGACTCCTCCACCGCGGCGGCGAGGTTGGCGATCGCGGAATCGAGCATGGTGTCCAGCGTGACCTCGTCGTACTTGGTGCCCAGCCGGCCCACCCGGGAGAAACTCAGCAGGTCGTTGATGAGCACCTGCATGCGCTTGGCGCCGTCGACGGCGAAACCGATGTACTGGATGCCGCGTTCGTCGAGCTGGTCGCCATAGCGCTTCTCGAGCAGCTGGCAGAAGGAGGCCACCTTGCGCAGCGGCTCCTGCAGATCGTGGGAGGCGACATAGGCGAACTGCTCGAGTTCGGCGTTCGAACGGCGCAGTTCCACCGCCTGCTCGTCCAGAAGCGTTTGGGCTGAACGGGATGCGCGCAGTTCTTCGACGATGCGTTGGCGCATGTTCTCCACGTCCAAGGCGATGCCACGGATGTCTTTGGGCCGTTGCGGCGGAACAATCGATGCCTCGAAATCACCTTCGGTGATCCGTCGGCAGGAACCGGCCAACGACGCCAGTGGTTCGGTGACCGCGCGGCGGATCAGCAGACCCAACAACGCCGCCGTCGCGATGAACACCAGCACGATGGCGCCCAGCACCCGGTTGCGCCAGCGGTTGAAGCGTTCGATGTCGGTGGCCGCATCATTGCGGGCCGCGGAGAACTTGTCGTTCTGGATGGTGAAAAGCGTTCGCAGCTGGTCGAATTGGTTCTTACCGAGCGTCGCGATCTCGCTGTTGACGACGGTCGGTGAATTCGGGACCACGGTAGCGATCAACGGCTCGGCATAACTGGTCCGCCACGTGGCGGCGGCGGCCTCGATGGCGTCCAAGTCGGAGAGCAGGTCGGGACGGTGACTGACCCGCTGCCGGATGTCGTCGGCGGCCAGCTTCTCGGCGCGCTGCCCGTCGTAGTACGGCGTGAGGAACTGCCGATCGGCGGAGATCAGATAACCGCGCACCCCGGTCTCCTGGTCGCGCAGCGCCGACTGCAGCAGCGCCGCCTGCACGCGCGCGGGCTGAATGTCGTCGCGGAGCTGGTGCGACAACGCGTCGCTGCGGTGCAGCAGTAACGCACCGGCGACCGCGCCGGCCAGCACCACCACGCCCATGACCGACAGCACCAGGGCTTGCCAGCCGCGCACGGTGAGCTGAGCCCCGCGCAGCGGCGCGTGCGCCATCAGGAGATCTCCAGCGCGCGTTCGACGCGCACC